>JBFHES010000457.1:0-1510 GCA_041584015.1 Bacteroidales bacterium | reverse complement strand
TACATGGGCTTACTGTTAATGGAGCGTGAGAAGAAAGTGTTTGAAGCGAACCCCAATATGCAACCCGAATTTAAGGGGCACGATTATATTTTGGAACGTCATTTAAAGCCGGAAGCAAGAAAGGATGTGGTTCAGTTTCTTGCAGAAAATAAGATAAAACCGACAGCCATGATCGATATTTCTGATGGACTGTCATCCGAGGTATTACATATTTGCCAACAGTCGGAGGTAGGCTGTTTGCTCTTTGAAGAGAAAATTCCAATCGACATTATTACCGCAAACATGGCCGAAGAGTTGCACATGGTGCCATCGGTAGCTGCACTAAATGGTGGTGAAGATTATGAGCTACTGTTTACAGTTGATGTGAAAGATTATGATAAAATTAAGGACGAGGAAAGTATTTCAGTAATTGGCCATATTACCGATAAAGCTGATGGCTGCAATTTGATTACAAAAGGTGATCAGTCTGTTGAACTTAAAGCTCAAGGTTGGAATACAATCAAAGAAGATTAGATAATTAGAATCAAGATATTAGACAAAAGACTAATTCCGTTTGGAGTTAGTCTTTCGTGTTTTATTGTAATTATTCAATTCTAAACTAGAATCTGCTCAACTGATATTCTTGTTATCGAGTGATATCCATTCTTAGCTTTTCTGAAAATTGAGTTCGCCAATCTTTTACCTTTTTCTGTTTTGGTAAGTAGTTTAAAAAGAGGTTCAATGTACTTTCTACGGCCAACCTTAATTAGAAATGCTTCAAGCTGCTCATAGCCATTTTTGTATTGAAAAAGAATCACCAACCTTAACTCTGCAAATTCAATTTCGGCATTGCCTGTTTTGCTATACTTTAAATTGCTTTATAATATTAGATATGTTGTTAAGCATGTCAATTCTGTTTGTTTGTTTGTTTGTTGCTTTACTAATCGTTAGTGACGACTAATTAAACTATAACCGATTTATGCGCATAGATGTTTTTCATTTTAATACTAACTTGAAATTTAAAATTATGAGATTAACACAAGTATTAATGATTGTCGTCGTGATGACACTTTTGTCATGTCAGGACAACGTTGAAGAGGTATTGTCAAATGTGGAAAATACCGAACAAACGAGTATAAATAACGAAGATGTAGAAAGTCAGGAAAATAATGAATATCCAAATGGATTACTCAAGGCGACAGAGACTTTTATATACCGTGGTTGGATTATTAAAGTAGATTGGGATAACTCCCCATTCATTGAAATCGTTGGCAGTTATAATAGAGTTTATTATCCTTCTCAGGGCGATTGTTTTACACCAGAGCAAAATTGCTTGCCAGATATGTTAACTTCTGGGACTGCGCATTCTGATGATGGTCCTAATGGGTTTGGTGATGATTATCTTGATATAGATGAGGTGTTTGTAGAAGATGTGAATAATTCTTACGGTAATCCATTAACAACAGCTATCAATTCAGGAACATCCGCTGTTAAAACTTGGTATTTTGATAATGGAGGTGACGCGATTCTT
>JBFHES010000456.1:0-1512 GCA_041584015.1 Bacteroidales bacterium | reverse complement strand
CCCCGGGCAATACTATGATGTAGAAAGCGGATTGCATTACAATTGGCACCGCTACTACGACCCAGAAATTGGACGATATATTCAATCAGATCCGATTGGTTTAGCTGGGGGGATGAGTACCTATGGGTATGCAGAAAACAATCCAATCTCTAAATTTGATTTTAATGGTCTGTTCGTAAGTGCGATTTTAGATACAAACAACAACCAATTGATAGTTAAAGATAATGAAACAGGTGAAACAATATACGCAAGCGCGTTTACCGGAGGACACATTTCCCAAAGTGGAAGCATTATAAACAGTAACTCAGGGCTAGAACTTTCTGCACCCAGAGGGTTGTATTATCTTGTAGCTAATCCAAATCAAAAGCCGGGTAGAGAAGATTGGTTTGGGCTACTAAAAGTTGACGCAAGAATTGATGATTATTTCACTGACCAAGGCAAAATGCGCAGTGGTGTAAGGTTGCATAAGGGGAGCTTGAGCTATGGCTGTGTGACTATCCATACACAACAGGAGGATAGTTGGAGTAGGATTGTTAAGATGATATCTAAAACCCAAAAAAGCAACATCGACTTTATCAGAGGCCCTCACTGGTGGAATCCTGTTGGAAAAATAAACTACTTTGGCTCTCTAATGATTAACTGACAATGAAAACTTTGAAAATTAAACCAAGGATTAGTACGGCATTATTATTATTTTTATTTACTTTTTTGACTGCTGCGCTTTACTGCGTTTGGCTATATTTAGACAAGGTTAAAATGTACCCATATAGAATTCAAAGACCTGTATTTATGGTATTGCTTTACCAACAAAAAACACTCATTCTTGGCGGATACTGGGAAAATGAAATGATTGACCAGTATTATGGCGATGTAGTGACACTCAGTGAAAACCACCGACTAAATTTTTACTTAGCGATGATCTTAAACCAAGACCCACAAGGGCATCAAGCGCTTGAACTTGTAAATATAATGGGTCATGACAGGCGCAACTTCCTATTATTTTTGAGCCAGTTAAGTAACAGCTCACAATGGATTCAGCTAAGCAACGAGGGGAAAAGAAAAGTTGACTTCTGGGCAAAAGAGTTAGCTAAGCTCAATAACTATCGGCTGGATGAGTTTCAAAAATAAAGGGAAATGGTCAATTGTAAGGGTATATAAGTAAATCGATGGCACATTAACCAGCACATGGAGCCAAGAAAAAACACGTAAATCCTGAGGCGGTTATCACCTAATGGCAGCGGAAAATACCAATGCCGTAATCACTTGTCAAAACATACGCATGGGTGACCAGACCTACTTGATTTGGTTTTTTCCTTAGAAGAACTCGAAGGAGATGGACTCTTTATCAGGGCCTAACTTTAAATAACGAGTGATTGGACGATATATTCAATCAGATCCGATTGGTTTAGCTGGAGGAATGAGTACCTATGGGTATGTATCTGGCAATCCGGTGGGTTATGTTGATCCTTTGGGGCTTACCCAGGAAGATGTTGAAGCGCTTATTGGGTTAAT
>JBFHES010000455.1:0-1543 GCA_041584015.1 Bacteroidales bacterium | reverse complement strand
GCACCACATCTCCTAATCCATTGTCGAGGTTCATGTCAACTTCTGAGTACCACAAGCCGGTATTGGTGTAAAAATGTCCAGGAACAAGTACATAGTATCTATTTGCATACCCCGGACGCGGTACAATCACATTTTGTGCGGCCGCAACATGACTAGGGTATACGCCGGTTAAATAACCGTTGGGCATAGTATCCAGGTTAGCATTGAACAAGGCAACTCCATTGGAGTAAAACAGAAAATTACCGTTTTCGTCACTTACGCATGAATTATTATCACCTGAAAGAAATGGGTTTGGATAATACAATTCAACAACCTCAGCAGAATCCCCAACAAACTTTAAATATTGATGAGCTCTAAAATACCAATGAGAAACCTCTGCCTGGCTGAATAGCAATCTTGACGAAACAATAAAAACTATGAATAATACTGATTTTTTCATTGATGTAGCAATTCTAGTTAATCTATACCAAAGATAAATAAAATCGTTTACAAGGTAAGGCGTGAAATTAGAGAATATTGTTTGATGCTGGATGTTAGTTGTAGGTTGTAAGATGTTAGCTGAGGTTTGCCAACTAGCAAATATTTTCTCGCGAAGGCGCAAAGAAGAGCTTGATGTTTGATGATGCCTGAAGACTAAGGGCTGCCGACTTTCTTCCTAACTTTACACTTTCTACTTTATCACTTTCTACTGCTCACTGATAATTGCTTACTGTTTACTGAACTCTTTCTTCCTAACTTTCAACTTTCTGTCCCATTATCATCCGGTCTTTACCAAATAGGTCTTTTCGTAATTCTATGTTGGTAAAACCAAATTCGGTAAGCAAGGCTTGCATTTCATTGCCAAGCTGCTCGTTGATCTCAAAAAATAGCTTCCCGCCTGGTTTAAGGTTCAATGCTGCTAGCTGGGTAATTTTACGGTAGAATATAAGTGGGTCGTTGTTTTCAACAAACAGCGCTAACTCCGGTTCGTAATCCAACACATTGGCTTGCATTAGATCTTTTTCGCTGTGCATTACATATGGTGGATTGCTGACGATAATATCAGCATTCGGCATAAAATTCAGATCGGTGGTTTTTAGAATGTCTGCTTTAATAAATTGAACATCCAGACTGTTGTTGCTTGCATTTTGCTGAGCAGTTTTAATGGCGCCATCCGATACATCAATTGCAAAAATATTAGCTGCTGGCATTTCGTGTTTAAGCGAGAGTGCAATGCATCCGCTTCCGGTTCCAATGTCTAAAATTACAGGGTTTGCAAGCTGCTCAGCCTTAATTATCCAATCTACCAGCTCCTCGGTTTCCTGACGAGGAATCAGTACATGTTCATTCACCTGAAGCGTTAATCCATAAAATTCTGTTTCACCTAGAATGTATTGAATTGGTTGCATTTTTTGTAAGCCAAGCAAGATGGTTTCCAGTTTGTCAACTTGTTGCGTGTCTAATGGTTGATCCAGATTTATATGGAGTTCTGCAGCATTAAGTCCGGTAAGATGTTCCATGATAATGCGCAATAGTCCATCAATCTCCGTTGATTCGTAGTCGT
>JBFHES010000454.1:0-1587 GCA_041584015.1 Bacteroidales bacterium | reverse complement strand
GGTAAGCTTCTTCATCAAACTGAAGGTAGTGTTCTTCAGAACCATCCCAAGGCATAATTCTAATATGATTAAGTGCATTGCTTTTCTCGCTAACTACCAGGTAGTTTTTGAAAATATCGAATCCTTCGAGTAATACATCGTCGCGGTGTGCAATTTTCTCAGTCCAGTTTTCTTTAGCTGTTTTGTTCTCATCACAAACCATCATTTTAAAGTTGGTAGCATCCCAGTTGGTGCGTATGTAGAATTTATCTTCGAAATGAGAAATTGAATAACGCATGTTTGGTGTGCGCTCCTGAAACATTCTAAAAGTTCCGTTCGGATTGTCAGCTTCTAAAATACGGTATTCCGATGAAAGTGTTTTGGATGATCCAATAACCAGGTATTTCTTCGATTTTGTTTTGTAAACAAATGTTGAGAAAGTGGCATCGTCTTCCTGATAAACAATTTCGTCAGTGTCAATTGAAGTTCCGAGCGTGTGTTTGTGAATTCTATACGAACGTAAAGTTTCATCCTTGGTGCTGTAAAATACGGTTTTGTTATCATTGGCCCAGGTAATGCCACCTGATGTGTTTGGAATCACATCGGCATACACTTCGCCTGTTGTAAGATTCTTGAAATGAATGGTGTATTTTCTTCTGCTTACGGTATCAACGGAATACGCAAGTATTTGCTTATTCGTGCTAACACTTGTTCCGCCAATGGCATAATATGCAAAGCCTTCCGCCAGCTCATTTACGTTGAGCATAACTTCTTCCGCAGCCTCAAGCGTTTCGGCCTTTCGACAATATACGGTGTACTCTTTGCCTTCCTCGTAACGGGTGTAATAAAAATAGCCGTTACTCTTGTAAGGCACCGACATGTCTGTTTGCTTGATACGCGCTTTCATCTCTTCGAAAAGACTTGCCTGAAAAGTTTCGCTTTCCGACAAAACGGCTTTCGTATAATCATTTTCAGCATTAAGGTAACTTAGCACTGGTTCGGTATCTCTGTTGCGCATCCAGAAATAGTTGTCAATTCTGGTGTTGCCATGTTCAGTCATTTCGTGTGGCTGAAGTTCAGCTATTGGAGCTTTCATAGTTTCTTCTTTTTTCTTTTCAGCTGGATTGCATGCGAATGCAAATAAGCCTGTTAGCAATATTGGAATTGCAATTTTAAATTTATTCATGATGAGGTTTTTGGTTCGTTGGCAAATATAGTAAGTTGCCTTGAATTATGTTGATGGGATGATTAATCAACAATTATTTAACGAATTAGAGAAAGGAGTATCTTAATGATTCAATTAAACTAATGTAGTCTTGAATCTGTGTTATACAGTTTAAAGACCTAAATTGATAAGTCGTAACTCTGAACCAGAACAGAGGCTGAAATATGAAGGATTCTTTCTAGCTCTCTTTTCATATCCACAGTAAGTCTTTTCTTGCGGTTTAGAATTTCAGAAACCCGACCTTTGCCACCAATAACTCCAACTAAATCTTTTTGCTTTAGATTCATTTCTTCCATGCGGATTTTAATAGCAGTAATAGGGTCTGGTGCTTCTATAGGGAAATGCTTGTTCTCATAGTTCTCAATTAGCAAGGATAATACATC
>JBFHES010000453.1:0-1601 GCA_041584015.1 Bacteroidales bacterium | reverse complement strand
CATTCACTTGCTATTTCAATCAGATCTTCATAAAGACCCGAATCATCTTTTTATCAAAATCCAATGCGTACACATTTCCCTGATCATCACATACCACATCCGGCGCCTGATCGCCATCAAACTTTTCTGGTGCTGCAACCACAGAAACAAACTTTCCATCACCATCCAAAATTTTAATTCGTGGCATACCTTTCTCCGAAGTCACAATATTTCCATTGGGGAGAAAAGCAATATGCGCTGGATTGCAACAACCGCTGAATCCCTCAATAGACATAGAGGTCTTTCGCCAAAAACGGACTAAATCTCCGCTGGGCGAATAATGCTGAAAAGTGTGCATGCCCGGATTCACCACCCATAATTCATTCTTCTCATTCACGCCCATATCAAAATTCGGACTTGGAATGATAAATCCATGCAAACTTTCCGCACCGCTTACACCCTCAAATTCCGATAGTTTTTTTCCGCTCATCTCGTAACGCAGAATTTTTCTGTTTCCGGCATCTGCCACAAATATTTCATTGTCCTTTTGCACAATGGATGTAAAATGTGCTTTCTCATTTTCTTTATCGGATGTGGCAATTATTTTGAGTTCTGTATCGAGCAGAATGAAGTGGGATTTAAAGGCAATCAATGCTGTGCCTTCAGACAGTAGACGCAAGCAATGCGTGTTTACGCCTAAGTCTTTTGACTTATCCAGTTTCCCATTTGAGTTGATGACTTTTAGTTTTGTATCTTCAAGCAAGTAAATTTGGTTGTTGTGCCAGCCAATTGCTCTAGGATCTCCAGATAGTTGAATTTGTTTGGTCTCCTTGTAATTTACCAACTTTGCCTCAACATCTTCAAATTCTTCGGTACTGTATTCAAACTGATTTTCCTTTCTGTTTTCAACACGCGAGGATGAAGATTCAATCACAACAAAATAGATGATTACACCTACAAGTAGCAACAATAATATTGGAATTAGAATTTTCTTCATAAGCTATTTCCTCATGTTCAAACACATCATTTTTTTTGAATCGCGCATTAGCATAAAACCATCTGCAATGGCAATTGGAGCCCAGGCATCATGTCCTTCAATCAAACGGTACTGATCGAGCAACTCAAACGATGTTGTACTTGCCTTGATGATGTTTAATGTAGCATCATCATTCAGCAAATAGAATTTCCCATCGGCAAAGATGTATGGTCCCAATCCAAATCGATTGGTTTTCCCGCTGGTCCATACTACTTGTTTGCAATCCACGGGATCAACACAAATAAACTGATTTCTTAAAGCAGCAGCATCTTTGGGTTGAATGCCAAACAAATGACCATCCCAATAAATGGGCGTTTGCTGCTCGCAGGCCAAACCTTTAGCTGGTTTGTATTCATCAATAACTTCCGTTGAGAAAACACCATCGTTTTCGCTCAATTGAATTACCATACTTCCCGCGCCGTAACCAGCTGTAAGGAATATTTTTCCATCGGGCATGCAAACCGCACTTGGTGAAACCACCGCATGATTCCAATCTGAATTTAGCCATAGTACCTCTCCCTGATTTTCTTTCTCAGCAGCCACACCAATAATTCCGCCAATGGCAGGATAAACGAACATTTGTCTG
>JBFHES010000452.1:0-1602 GCA_041584015.1 Bacteroidales bacterium | reverse complement strand
CTTCAAAGTAAGATAACAGACAAACAAACTAATCTTATCAATATCATTATTTCAGCATCTGCGATAGTATTCCTGTTAGCCGAATATTGGCGACCATTAGGCGTTGATAAAAGTATCTTTTGGAATCTCATTTTTGTAAGTGTTATATGCTTTGGTTTATTAGGTGTTTTCTCATTATTCATTAAATATTATACACGTATTTTAAGGTGGTGTTTAGATAATAAATTGTTGTTTCTATCTGTACCAACAGCTATTGTAATTGCAGGGTTTTTCATAATGAAGAATACAGGAAAAGAGTTTATGCCATCTTTAAATGAGGGTTCTTTTCTGCTCATGCCTACTTCCATGCCACATTCTGGCGTAGAAGAAAATAAAAGAGTTTTACAGCAATTAGATATGGCAGTAGCCAGTATTCCAGAAATTGAAACAGTTGTAGGTAAAGCAGGTAGAACAGAATCAGCGTTAGACCCAGCACCTCTATCTATGTATGAGAACATCATTCAGTATAAGCTAGAATATATGCTGAATGCAGATGGAGAAAGGCAACGCTATAGAGTCAATGAGGATGGTTTGTTTGAATTAAAAGATGGTCGATTAATTCATAACGAAAATATAGCTGTCAGTTCGAGCGCAGTCGAGAACAAAGTGATAATCAAATCAACTTTATTAAATGTCCAAAGGTCTCAATTAATTGAAGACAAGGATGGCGAATACTATCGTAATTGGCGACCAGAAATTGAATCACCTGATGATATTTGGGATGAAATTGTAAGAGTTACCAAATTACCAGGTGTTACGTCAGCACCAAAGCTACAACCGATTGAAACCCGATTGGTAATGCTTCAAACAGGAATGCGAGCACCTATGGGAATAAAAGTAAAAGGTCAAGACTTAAAGCAAATTGAAGCGTTTGGTGTGCAATTAGAAAACATCATCAAGGAAGCTGAAGGCGTTAAAAAGGAAGCTGTTTTTGCAGACCGTATTGTTGGCAAACCGTATTTACTTATTGATATTGATAGAGAAAAAATTGCACTTTATGGTATTTCTATACAAGATGTTCAAGACGTATTAAAAGTCGCAGTTGGTGGTATGGTTTTAACACAAACGGTTGAAGGTCGTGAGCGCTATGGTGTTCGTGTGCGATACCCAAGAGAATTACGAGCAAACCCATCAGACTTGCAACAGATTTATGTGCCAGTTGAAAAAGGCAGTCCTGTGCCTTTAAGCGAATTAGCAACCATTCGCTACGAACAAGGTCCACAAGTCATTAAAAGTGAGGATACCTTTTTAGTAGGTTATGTCTTGTTTGATAAATTAGATGGTTTTGCAGAAGTAAGCGTTGTTGAAAATGCACAAGCATTGATACAAGAAAAGATAGATTCTGGTGAGTTAATTGTGCCAAAAGGTATCAATTATGCATTCACAGGAACGTATGAAAATCAGTTACGAGCAGAAAAAACACTATCTGTTGTTGTGCCATTAGCTTTGGCAATCATCTTTTTAATACTGTATTTCCAATTCCGTTCTGTGGCAACCTCATTAATGGTATTTACAGGTATCGCAGTAGCGTTTGCAGGTGGATTTATAATGATATGGCTCTAT
>JBFHES010000451.1:0-1627 GCA_041584015.1 Bacteroidales bacterium | reverse complement strand
TACGAAGGGGTTGAACCAGGTATGGATGGGACACCAGGAAATTACAATTTCAAGACTTGTGGTATCGAACTTTATAATCTGAAAGAGGATATTTCTGAAACCAGAATTCTAAATGAACAATACCCGCAAATTGTTGAAGGATTATCTCAGCTAGCAGATAGTTTTAGGATAATTTTAGGTGACAGACTAAATGGCCAGTTGGGGACCAACAACAGGGAGCCCGGTAGACTTGGATTCAAAAAAGAACAAATTGAACATCTGGCTATTGGAAAGATTCCGTCACTGGAGAATAAATACAACAATAAATATTCAGCCGGAGGAGAAAAGGCACTGACTGATGGGAAGGCCGGATCGCTTGATTTATTTGACGACCGCTGGATGGGCTTTCAAGGTGACGATGTTATAGCAACACTTAACATGGATAAAGAAAGTGACATTTCTGAAATCAAATGTAATTTCCTTCGCAATCAGAATTCATGGGTGTTTTTGCCTAAATCTATGACAATTGAAATCTCTATGGATGGTGCGAATTTTAATGAGATATTCTCTGAGAAATTTGATTCAGAAATTGAAAATAAAGAAGCCAAAATTCTAACAGTTGGTAAAACTGGATTAGACTTTAAAGCGCAATATATTCGAATCACAGCTAAAAACATTGGTCCATGCCCGGCGTGGCACCCCGGATTTGGTAATGATGCGTGGTTATTTGTTGATGAGATTGTAGTGAGGTAGTTAAGGTTACAGTGAATAGCTGTAACATCGACTTGTCTGAGGTTTAATCTTTGTTATCTTTACGAGGAGGAGGATCAATGTTTCAAAATAGAACAAGCGATTCTCACGTCCCTTTTTAAGGAGTCAGTTTCCTTTTCGGTTCGACATGTCGTTTCTTTACTAAATCCATCAGTTAAACTTGGGAATTCTATATTTCATACTCAGAATGCTTAAGTTCAATAATACCTTCTTTTGTCTTAATGTAAAAAAGATCACTTCTCTCAAACCATGTAATAATGATGCGATTGAAGCTATTTCTCTCAGTTCTTAATAAAATACAGAGTCCTGCTCTCCAGGCTTTAATGAATTTTATTTTTATCCATTTATCACAAAATTACACAAGCCTGTTTCACTAACAGGCTTAGCGTTAACATGCAAAATCCTAGAGATTATGATAACAATAGTTATTAAGGAAATTACTCTGAACAAAAGAGACCACTCTTAGAAGCAGCCTCTTTCTTAGTGCGATATTCAATGAAAATTAACTAATATGATCTCAAAACCAAAACCGCACTAACCTAAAATTGCCTACTCGTGATAGGCTACGGCTAACCAGACCGTAATGTCATTAAAATGCCAAACATCCAACTAATATAGTTCTATCAAGACAGCAACATTAGCTTTATTGTTTTAGATGGCTGTCTGTCAGGCAAAGCCCATCTTTATATTAATTATTTAATGGATTAAACTTTTATTCAGTAAAAAAACGAATTGCCTGATTTGTTGTTTTCGTTATCTGTTGGTAATCGAACTTCCCATCCGCATTCTTTACAAATAGCTTCGATCCCATACCAACACAATAGGCTCCGGCTTCTGACCAGGCCTTTACATTTTCTTTTTCCGGAGTGACTCCACC
>JBFHES010000450.1:0-1667 GCA_041584015.1 Bacteroidales bacterium | reverse complement strand
TTTAATGGCACGCATAAATCCTGATATATATGAAGAGGCACTTAGCAAGGAAGGCTGCCGGGAGATGGATTTTACTAAACGCCCCATGAAAGGTTATGTGTATGTTGATCCCCTGGCAACCGACATGGACGACGAACTAGCTTATTGGATTCAGCTAGCCCTGGACTTCAATCCGCTTGCTAAAGCGAGCAAAAAGAAAAAGTAAACCTAGACGATATATTAATATACGAAACTACTAAGCACAACATCAACATCATGAAATTAACTAGCCCAAGTTTTATTCTCTACACCTGTCTACTCGTTTTATTAACAGAACTGCTTTACTCGCAAAACCTACATGAGTTTACTAACACTCAAGATGAGTTTGCCATTAGTGAACCTGATTTTATTGGTAATAAAGTGGCTGAGAAATACAGTGCAAAATACACATCGCTGCAAAATGTCTGTAAACAACATCAGATACACATTTCACAACTCGACAGTGTATTGCAATATTTCCATAATGATGAATATGATATTTGGAATACTTACAGTAAAACAGACTACAGCTACGACGCAAATAATAATTCAATTTTAGAATTGGTGTATAGATGGAATTCATTTTGGTCTGTTTGGGACGAACACAGAAAGTATGAATATGAATTTGATGCTTTAAATCGTATCACCAAATACATTCACTGTAATAAAGAAAACGCAACAGCACCCTGGTACATCTTGGACCAGGATGATTGGAGTTATGATAGCAATGGCAATTTAATTGAGTATATAAATTCATCATCACTTTATCTAAAATCATCATCACTTCATTATGAGGACTTGAATACACTAATGAAAGAAGAATATACCTACAATGACAATAATAATCTTACCAAATATATCCGTTCCACCATAAACTACAACACCATGCAACTTGAAGTTTATCGATGGGAAGAAAGATTTTATAATGCGGATAATAATTTAGTAGAAACTGTAAATTACGAAACCTACCAAGCAGGAGATATTAACATCCCAAGCTACAGAATATTATATAACTACGATGCAAATCAGGAAATTTCCAACTATTCGCATCAGGCATGGTCTAAAGAAAATGAGCTATGGAACAATACCACTTTAACAAGCTACACACGAAACAGCAGTAATTTAATTTCCATCAGTTTATTCCAGACATGGGATATTGAAGCACAAAACTGGCAGGATATTTCAAAAACTGAGTATACTTATAATGAGGATACCTTATTTACCAGCAAATACGAGTATGAGCTTAACGACTTTGATGAATGGTATGCAATTGGAAAAGAGATTTTCACCTTCGACGACAATGGGAATCTAATATTATGGGTCGATTCTCTTTACCGAGGTGGTGATCCACTATACATCGTTCTTACGAAGCAAGAATTAAGCTACAATTCAAATAATCAACTGCTAAAACGAACGGCTTATGCAGTTTCCACGGGCAACCTGTATAATTTAACAATTGATTTTCAACAAGACTACATCTATGATTCCTTTGACAATCTTATAGATTTCACCTATTCATATTTTCACCCCTTATTTGGCGAACTTATCCCAGTTACAAAACATGGATATACGTATAATTCCAATTATTTGTTAAAGGATATACTCTATCCAAGCTCCGTTCATTCCACGCTTGTGCAAAACACTAATAA
>JBFHES010000449.1:0-1668 GCA_041584015.1 Bacteroidales bacterium | reverse complement strand
TTGGGCAATCATTCCATATTCACCGCGGGCTCTAGCCACATTTCTTCGCATATTTATATTAAGCACTTTGCGCATTTCGCTGGTTGGAAATGGAGTAGCAGCTGCACTGTATTTTAGCTTACCTTCTGCATCCGGATAATACCAGGCCGGTGCATTCTCTTTGTCATAAATTGTTCCTGAGAAGGTTGAACGCTGAAAAGCCATTATGTCTTTAACTCCAATTAAAGAGTCTGGCTTTACAGAAAAAGGATACATACTTAAGGACTCAACATACTGCACATATTGCTCGTCGCCGGCAAAAGGGTTGCTAGTTGTTCGTTTTGGCCAATTGGCGTAACTTGGTGCATGTGTACTATAAAAAAGCCAGAAGCGACTTGAGGACCATTCGCGTAGCACAGGCGAATACACTTCCTGCCAAATAAACTCTTTTCCTGATTTAGGATTGTACCAACCGCGATCAATTGCTTCTTGTTTATAATTGCTCGAAGCCATAAAATTCTTTTTGTCCTTTAAATTGATTTTCTTAATAATGCTCCAATTAGGAATAATCATAGCATGATCGTCTGGTACACGCTGTGCTGCCCAAATAGCACCAGGTTTTTTATCACCGGGTTTCCATTCATTGCCTACACTAAAAATCTCCAGCACCCAAATCTCGTTCTTATCTCCAATTACCAACGACTCCGATTCGCCAATACAGGATGGTAAAAACCCATAGGTCTCCATTAATTGTGTAATCAGTAAAACGGCTTCCTTTGCTGTTTTACATCGTTGTAGTGCAAAAGCCTGTGCCTGCTCAACCGTCATTATTTGTTTACAAACACCAGGATCAACCTTTAACTCTTCACGCTGACTTAAGGTGCTTTCGCCAATTGCCAGCTGATATTGATTCATTTGAGGATACGCTGATTGAAAATAACCATTCGTTGAAACGACCTGCGGAATTTCACCCAAAACTTCACCGTAATCGCCAAGAGGTCTGCCTAAATCAATCATACCAAAATAAACCGGAGCTTTTGCTCCCTTAGGAAACTTCTGACCAGGCACATAATGTAGGCGACAATCGGGACCAGCATCGGTGTGCGAAATAATTACCGAGCCATCTTTGGAAGCTTTCTTTCCCACAGCAATAACTGTACAGGCATCAGTACCTATATATAGGAACAACGCAACAATTAATGAAAAATACTTCAGTTTCATAGTGTCTTTTTTATGCAATAAATTTTCAATTTGTAAATATATCTCATTCAGCGAAACAAAAAAGAGAAGGCAATAATACCTTCTCTTCTATTTGTTCCATTTGATAATTCTTGTTAGCGCTTAACAAATGCCTCACTTGTTCGGTGTCCATTGTTGATGTTCATCATTCGGAGATAATAAACGCCAGCAGGCAATTGTGCTACATTTAGCTTAATTGTCACAGCACCAATTTTATGCGACTGCAACTTAACGCCGAGAGCGTTATAGACAGCGATGGCAATAGTCTGTCCGGTATTGTTCTCAATATGGAGTATCTCCTTAACAGGATTATTTATTAACTTCACATCATCTAATTCATGGGTAGCTATGTGGGTTATTACACCTGTATCGCAAATCAAGGGCAGTGGATTTAATTCAATTGGTCGACTGGAGATTAGCGTTTGCTCAAAAAAGCCAGCGTAATCAGGG
>JBFHES010000448.1:0-1670 GCA_041584015.1 Bacteroidales bacterium | reverse complement strand
CAGAATCTGGTTTACTATCAGTTTGCCAACGATACCACAGAACTTACCATCGAAGTGGTCGAAGCAATTACACCAGGTGCCTTCACGCTAAACCTCCCATCAGATAATAGTTATGGTTTGGCCTATCCAATTAACTTTAGTTGGACTAGCGCCAACAATGCCGATAGCTACGAACTTTACATTTGGGACAAAGATGATGTGCAGCCAGCAGTGGCCACAGTAACATCCATTGTTCAAAACAGCTATGCCTTCTCACAGTATCTCGATCAAAACAGTATTTACAAGTGGCAAGTAAAAGCACAAAACATGTGTGCCGAAAATAGCAGTAATATTCATCAGTTTGCTTTTACAACCTTCCCTGATTTGCAGGTTTCAGCTATTACAACACCTATTGCTGTTACAACAGGAGGAAATATTAGCGCAACGTTTACAATTGAGAATACTGGACTAAACGGAACAGCCTGGTCTGTTTGGAATGATGAGCTTTACTTATCGCAGGATAATGTTTTCGATAACACCGATATAAGTATTGGGAGCTTTGAAAGAAGCAATTCACTTGGATTGAACGATTCCTACACAAACGCAGTGAGTGCTCAAACACCTGCAGGTTTGTTAGGAAATTACTACTTAATAGTAGTGGCCAATGGAAACAATGCATTAAGCGAATCGGATTACACCAACAATTATTTAGTTGCGACAAACCCAGTTCTCTTCACCACCGACGTATTACCAGATCTTATCGTAAACAACATCAATATTACGGAAAGTTCGCTAGTACCAGACTCAATGGTAACGGTTAATTGGGTTGTCATCAATACAGGTGATTCCATAGCCGATGGCGGTTGGAGCCAGAAAGTGTCCTTGATAAATAATGGGCAGCGCTCCGTTCTTGGATTTGTACAGAACAGCGAACAGCTTTCCATTTACGGATCGGTTTCGCAATCGGTGCAGTTTACAATCCCAAAATATACCAACATTACCGACAGCGCTCACATTGAAATTAAGCTCACTCCAAACTTTATAGAAAAGGTAAATGGAAATCTGAACAACATTGGCCTTTCAGCTGAAAAATACAAAATAGAGAACAAGCTTTACCTTTCAAAGTACGAAGTTAATTTAACTGAAGGAGCACCAAACGGTACAACTTTAAATATCTACAGAAGTGGCAGCAGAACGAACAGTCTTAGCGTGAACCTGACTCAAGCAATTACTAATTTGCAATTTCCGAGCTCGGTAATAATTCCTGCTGGTCAATCTGGTACAAGCCTTACTATTCAAGCGCTTGACAATAATATTGTGAACACCGAGGCTTTTGGAATCGTACAATTTACAGCGGCAAATTATAATTCAAAAAATTTACTGGCTACTATTATTGATGATGAAATACCATCTTTATTCGTGTGGTCAAGTGCAGACCAGCTGGAGGAAGGCGACAGTTTGTACTATACTGTCTCGCGTGGTAATATCAGCAATAATCCGCTGCAAGTAAATATTCAGACTTCACCTGGCAATCAGCTCGATTTCCCAAGTAGTGCAACGATTAATGCGGGCGATTCAAGCTTAACATTAGTTGTTAATGCCATAGATAATATAACTCCAGAGCTAGACGATGAAGTTGGTATCACTATATCCGCTCCTGGATATGAATTAAGTACCGATTCAATATTTGT
>JBFHES010000447.1:0-1766 GCA_041584015.1 Bacteroidales bacterium | reverse complement strand
TGAAAACAAATTTTATTGATGATTTAGAAGATAACGAAAATGAAATCATCATTGGATTAAATAAGCGTGATGCGAAAATCTTCGACCCATATCGTTTAAATATCAATACCGGCGAATTAACCATGTTGGCTGAAAATCCTGGCAATTACCAGGGATGGATGACCGACCATGCAGGTAAATTACGTGTAGCAATGGCCATTGATGGATTAGAAACAAGCATCCTCTATCGCGAAAGCGAAGATGACACATTTAAGGTGGTACTTACGACTTATTACAAGGAAGAGCTTAACCCTCTCTTTTTTACTTTCGATAATAAGAATGTATATGCTACATCAAATGTTGGTCGCGATAAATCATGTATCATCCTTTTTGATATTGCTAATGGCGAAGAACTTAAATCCATTTATGAAAACAGCGAAGTAGATGTAAGTAATCTGTCCTACTCAAGAAAGCGCAAGGTGCTAACTGCTGCCAGCTATTATACTGATAAACGTAATCTTCATTTTTTCGATACTGAAGTTGAAAACAGATATAATCGACTTAAGCAAGATTTAGGCGCCTACGAAATAAGTACATCGAGCTACAGCAAAAACGAAGATGTATTTATCATTAGAACCTATAGCGACAAATCCATGGGTGCCTATTATATCTATAATAAGAATACCGATGAACTGAAAATGATTCATGAAGTTGCTCCCTGGATTGATGAAAACGTAATGGCGGATATGACTCCAATTGAATATACATCACGCGATGGTTATACGATTCACGGGTATTTAACCCTGCCAAAGGGAAAAGAAGCTAAAGACCTGCCGGTGATTATTAACCCCCACGGTGGTCCTTGGGCACGCGATCATTGGGGCTTTAATCCGGAGATTCAGTTTTTAGCCAACCGTGGTTATGCTGTATTACAAATGAATTTCAGAGGATCAATCGGATATGGTCGAGAGTTTAAAGAGCTTTCATACAAACAATGGGGAAAAACCATGCAGAATGATATTACTGATGGTGTTGCCTGGCTGGTTGAAAAAGGAATTGCAGACGAAGACCGTGTGGCAATTTATGGTGCAAGTTATGGTGGATATGCCACACTAGCCGGATTAGCATTTACGCCTGATTTATATTGTTGTGGTGTTGATTACGTTGGTGTATCAAATCTATTCTCATTCATGAAAAGTATTCCGCCTTACTGGGAGCAATATTTGGAGATGATGTATGAGATGGTTGGTAATCCAAAAAAGGACAGTTTGCTAATGCGCGAAGCTTCTCCTGTTTTTCATGTCGATAAAATTAATGCGCCACTTTTTATAGCACAAGGTGCCAACGATCCACGCGTAAATATTAATGAGTCCGATCAAATTGTTGAAGCCATGAAAGCTCGCGGTGTTGAAGTAGAATACATGGTAAAGGAAAACGAAGGACACGGATTCTATAATCAGGAAAATCAATTTGACTTTTATCGAGCCATGGAAACTTTCCTTGGCAAGCACATGCAATAGAAGGCAACTAAAAGGAGTGGAAAGTAAAAAGTGAAAAAGTAAGATATTGGCGCGTCAGGTGTTGGATGTCAAAGGATAAAAGTTTCATTGGACATCTAACATCTGACAATTTAAATTCAGGACTGATTTAGTGACTTAACTTGTAACTTCTATCCTATAACTTACAACAATAAATTGCTACTTTTGCGCACCTTGGTCTCGTAGTTCAATGGATAGAATTTCAGATTCCGGTTCTGATGATGTGGGTTCGATTCCCGCCGAGATCAC
>JBFHES010000446.1:0-1798 GCA_041584015.1 Bacteroidales bacterium | reverse complement strand
GCCAACACCGCCGGGTTGGTATACAACTATCACAGGATCTAATCATACCATTCTAATTCCTGACAATGCCATGATAACCATTGGTGGAAACCCAATAGGCATTGGTGATTATATTGGTGTGTTTTATGATTCTTTGGGAACTCCTGCTTGTGGTGGTATGGTTATGTACGAAGGAATAACTGTAGCACTTACCGCATGGGGAGCGCAAACCGGATTGGTTGATGGTTTTGCTTCAGGTGAATCCTTCAGCTGGAAAATTTACGACATGAACGCAGGCATCGAATACAATGCTGTTGCCGATTACGATGTAACAAACTTCAGTGATGATGAATATTATGTTGCTAATGGTATGAGTGGTATTCTATCGCTGGGTACCGGAAACCTCTATCCGAACTGGAATTATAGCATTACAGGAGCCAACCATTCAATATTGGTACCTGTAAGTGCGAATATGGTTGTTGATGGTGACCCAATAGTAAGTGGCGATTATCTTGGAGTTTTTTACACTGATGACAATGGAGATTTAGCCTGTGGAGGTTATCAATTGTATGATGGTGGAAGTACCGCAGTATCTGCCTGGGGAGACGATTCACAAACAACATCAAAGGATGGCTTTGCTCCAAACGAAACCTTTATATGGAAAATATGGAAAGCTGATACAGATCAGGAACACATGGCAACTGCAACCTACATGATAGGTTTTGCAAATCAAGGCGACTTTGTTGCAAATGGTCTTTCAGGATTAGAAAGTCTAAGCTCAAGTACAACTCATGAATTATACTTGATTTCCGGTTGGAATATGATTTCGACTTATATGGATCCTACAGTACCGTTAATGGACAGTTTGTTTGCTCCTGTAATTGCAAATGTTGAAATTGTTAAGAATTACCTTGGACAAGTATTTTGGCCTGCCTGGAATGTAAACCTTATAGGCGATCATATTGTAGGGCAAGGCTACCAGATACGCATGAGTAGTGCAGATACGCTATTTGTAAATGGTGTCGCAGTAACTCCTGAACTTGCCCCAATAGCATTACCGCAAGGCTGGGCCATTATTGCATACTTGCGTCAAATGCCTGGAGACATTGAAGTAATGTTGCAATCCATTAGCAATGAACTTGAGATTGTGAAGAATAATTTTGGACAAATTTACTGGCCTCAATACGGAGTTAATCTAATTGGAAATATGATTCCGGGGCAAGGGTATCAGTTACGAATGTTTAATTCTGCAACGCTTACTTACCCTGCTAATTCGCTGCTCTTACAAAGTGAATATGTTCAAACACCAAACTGCTCCCATTATCAGCATTTGCGATCTACTGATGCTACCATGAGTTTAATGATCCCACTTTCATCATGGTTGAATGCCCCTCAATTGGGCGCCGAAATTGGAGTGTTTAGTGAAAATGGACATGTGGTTGGAAGTGCTGTTTTTAATGGCCAGAATACGGCCATAACAATATGGGGCGATGATGAGCTAACAGCAGCTCAGGAAGGTTTACAATTAAATGACCAATTTACGCTCAAGCTATGGGAGGAAGGTGAGGAGCAATACCTCTTTATCTCAAATTGGCACATTGGTAATGAGGTTTACCAGAAGAATAAGATTGCTGTAGTTGGCACCATCAGGCCAGAACATAACAATGGATTGACTTTGTATCAGAATTATCCAAATCCATTTACCACGCAAACACGAATTGAGTTTTACCTGCCTGAAGAAGCTAAGGTTGAATTGTCGGTTTATAATGTAATAGGTGAGAAATTGCAAACGATCCTTGATAAGGAACTTGACGCTGGT
>JBFHES010000445.1:0-1823 GCA_041584015.1 Bacteroidales bacterium | reverse complement strand
GGTTCCTCCTTTCATGCTGTAATCATCAATAATAATTACATTATTATTGTAGCTCACATAACCTACTGAAATACCTGCCACAAGAGAATTTTTCATCTTTTTATCAAATAATCGAAACGAAAGGCTTGGTCCAAAATAGGATACAGAAATATCATCGCTCATGGCGCCATAGGTAATATTCCCGAATTCATCAATCATGTATATTTCGTCAATCCTATTACTTGTAGTGTACATGTCATATTTAACGCCTAATCCTAATACCTCTTTAAAAAAGTAGGTAAATTCGGCATTATAATGAGTACCTGTTCTAAGCTCATTCACATAATTTCTAAAATCATCCGGTACGGTGTTTGATACGCCGGCAAGGCTATAGCCCAGTCCGGCATTAAACATTAGCCTAAATCTCGGATAATCAGAGTTACTTGCCGCTAAAGCTGACTTCTCCTCTGCGTCATCCATGGTGTAATCTTTGGTATATGATTTTACAAGCGATAGCGCTATGGAGGTATCTCTTACCATGTCATCCTGTACATGCTTAAAGTATATCTGCTGTTTTTTAACAATCATAATTTTACAGATAATTGAATCATTGACATTCGTGATGATCAAATCTTGCCCAAAGATATGAGCAGACAAAAAAGTCATAATTAGTATAACAAAAAGGTTTTTCATTTGGGTAGTTGATTATATAGTTTTCAGGCCTTAGTATTTCTTATTTGCATCAATTGCTCAAGTTCCTTAACATGTTCACGCAATTCTTTAATTCTAAACTCTCGTCCAACAAATAAACTATTAAGTCTTTCAAGTTCAAGATTCTTAGCTTCTAACTCACTTGTACGCGCCTTGACCAGTTCTTCAAGGTGCATGCGATACTCTTCTAATTCATCTTCTGCCCTCTTTCGGTCTGTCAAGTCCTCCAGAGTTCCTTCAAAATAAAGCACATCACCGTGTTCATTAGTTATTGCTTTTGCGCTTTCGCGAATATAAAGCTTCTGACCACTCTTTGAAGTTAATACCGATTCCTGACCGGTTACATATCCACGTTCCCTCATTTGCTGAATAAACTCCTTTCTGGAGGCTATTTGGTCATTTGCTTGATCATTTAAATTCAGTTTTTCCAACTGATTAAAACTTTCATAACCCAGCATTCTTACAATAGCCGGATTTGCCATTAGTACTTTACCATCTACAGAGGTGCGATACATTCCAATCCCTGCGTTTTCAAACATGCCTCTGAAACGCTCCTCGCTTTGGCGTAAGCTTTCTTCGCTTTCAATCCTTTCAGTTATATCCATCCATAGGCCGACAACCTGCACGGGCTTATTCTCTCGATCCTTAATCAATGTTATTTTATCCTGAAACCAACGATAACTGCCATCAGACACTTGCCATCGATATTCTGTCGTTACGTTTGTCTTTTCAAGAACAGAATTATAATTGATAAGAGTTTGTTCTCTATCATTAGGGTGAATTCGCGAACGCCAGAAAGTATTACTAGTAGTTAGCACCTCTGCTTTAAAGCCAATCAGACCTTCAACTTGCTCACTAATCCACGTAGTCGCCATATCATTATTCGGGTCGGCCGTATAAAAAGCAAGAGGTACCGCATTAAGAACAAGATCCTGTCTTTGTAAGGTTTCGATCAATTCGCGCTCAGCTTCTTTACGCTCTGTAATATCTAACATCTGCGACATGCTTACCCGTTCACCGTGTACCTTATTAATTATCGACGTGCGATTTTCAATCCACCGTACCGCTCCGTCTTTTCTGGTAATTGGCATTTCAACAAAAGGAGGTAGCAGCTCACCTGCTTTTCTCATCTC
>JBFHES010000444.1:0-1823 GCA_041584015.1 Bacteroidales bacterium | reverse complement strand
TTTGAACGCTTACTAACAATAATGGACGAGCTGCGGGCTCAATGTCCGTGGGACAAAAAGCAAACACTTGAAAGTTTAAGAACATTATCAATTGAAGAGGTTTACGAATTGGCCGACGCTATATTAGTG
Source organism: Bacteroidales bacterium (assembly GCA_041584015.1). Taxonomy (GTDB): domain Bacteria; phylum Bacteroidota; class Bacteroidia; order Bacteroidales; family M50B96; genus JBFHES01. The sequence goes on along the minus strand of JBFHES010000444.1, from coordinate 1,694 downwards.
AACGATCCGGATGAGATTAAGAAAGAGTTAGGCGATATTTTATTGCACGTGGTATTTTATGCAAAAATAGGGTCGGAGACCAATGACTTTGATATTGCTGATGTGATCAATACTTTATGCGATAAATTAATTTTTAGACATCCGCATATTTATGGTGATGTGAAGGTTGCCGACGATCGAGAGGTTGCCGACAATTGGGAAGCAATTAAGTTGAAGGAAAAGCAGAATGGTGGTAAAAAGAATACTGTTCTCGGTGGTGTTCCGCGTTCGTTGCCTGCTTTAATAAAAGCACATCGTATTCAGGACAAGGCGCGCGGTGTGGGCTTCGATTGGGAAGAACGTGATCAGGTATGGGACAAGGTTGCCGAAGAAATGGAAGAACTGAAAGTTGAGATTAAAAACAACAATCAGGAGAACATTGAAAAAGAGTTTGGCGATTTATTCTTTTCATTAATAAATGCTGCTCGTTTGCATGGTATTAATCCGGAGAATGCTCTTGAACAAACCAATATGAAATTTATTAAGCGCTTCAACTATTTGGAGGAGCAAACTATTCAGAAAGGCAAATCATTACACGATATGTCTTTGGACGAAATGGATGTGTACTGGGATGAAGCTAAGAAGCTGGAGAAAAACTAAGGCAATCGAATAATTGAAGAGTTGGAAGTATAAATCAGTATTGATGAAGATGAGAGTTGCTTTGTTGCTTGTTATTATTGTAACGCTTGCTGGTAAAACAAACAGCCAGCTATTGCCTGATTTTAATCCTGAAAAGGCTGCTCTTACAAAAAAGTATGTTCGTTCAGGTTTTGTTGATTTTGCTAAGATCACAAGCGCTCCATTCTCATGGCAGCAAAAGGACTGGTTACTGTTTGGTGGAATTAGTGCAGGTACTGCTCTTTTATTCACCAGCGATTTAGAGATAAGCAATTGGTTTTACAAGCACAGAACAAATACCTCCTCAAAAATTGTAGATGCCTTTATTGAGCCGTGGGGTGGCGACATTCATAAGAATTACACCATTTACTCTATTATTGGATATTACGCTGTTGGCCTTGCCATTAAAAATGAGAAGATGAAAAAGGTGGCCATGCTGTCTACCAAAGCAATTATTGTTTCAGGTGTACTCAATGGTCTTAGCAAAGCTGCCTTTGGACGTAAGCGTCCGTATCAAACCCAGTTAACTAGTGCACATATTTGGGAAGGACCAAATCTAAAGGGCTATTACTCTTTTCCATCCGGGCACACCATGTCGGTTTGGTCGGTAGCCTCAGTATTTGCTTATGAGTATAAGCATAAGCCATGGGTGCCCATTTCTGCTTATTCGTTGGCTGCTTTAGTTGGTGTATCGCGCATTCACGACAACGACCATTGGGCAAGTGATGTAGTTGTGGGAGCTGCTTTTGGGTGGGCCATTGGGCATATTATCGCCAAGCAAAATAATTGGGGCTTAAGTATTAGCAGTGTAAACGGCACATCTACTGCTGGTTTAGCGTTGAGATTCTAGAAGAGCAAGCATAGTTTATTGGTTTTGCTCGTGCACAGATTTTATGATGTTCCGCACAATTCTTCTGCATCTGCCGCAGGAGTTGGAGGCACCGGTGGCTTTCGTTACCTCCTCTGGTAACTTGAGATTTTTTTCCTTAATGGCTTCAATAATCTCACCCCGGGTAACAAGGTTACACTCGCAAATA
>JBFHES010000443.1:0-1824 GCA_041584015.1 Bacteroidales bacterium | reverse complement strand
GGAAAAAATACGATCTGGACATTACAGTAAATGTGTATCGTAACGACCTTAACCAAGGAACAAACACCTTTAAAGACGTTGCCGCATCAGTTGCTGCAAGCGCCTTAAAAGAGAATGGAGTTAAGCAGTATGCTGTTGCTAGTACCGGAAACATTGCATCTGCATTCTCTCACTACCTGGCTAAAGCAGACATTAATCTGGCTGTTTTTATGCCAAACGATGCGCTTAAAGCTAACGAGGCAGAGGTTAGTACTTATGGTCAACAAGTATTCAGGGTTAATGGCGATTATGCGGCAGCCAAAAAAGTTGCAGCAGATTATTCTGCTAAACATAATATTCTGTTGTCTGGTGGCAATACCGATCCAATGCGTGTTGAAGCCAAAAAGACAATGGTATTCGAATGGTTACGTCAAACCGGTGAATTACCAAGTGTGTACATTCAGGCCTTAAGCGGAGGTACAGGACCAATAGCAATTGAGAAAGGTTGTGACGATATTGAGAGCCTTGGCTTATTCGAAAAGCGCCCTCGTTATATCATGGTCCAGCCTGACGGTTGCGATCCAATGACTGCAGGCTGGAATGACGCAAAAGCTAAAAACTTTCCGGAAGGTTGGGAAAAAACATACCCGATTTATGAAAATCCGGTAACGGCTGTGCCAACATTGGCAACAGGCAACCCGGGCACTTTCCCAATAATTGCTAAGATTGTTAAAAACTCGGATGGAGAAATTATTACCAGCGCTGAAAGTTTAACAGCCGACATAGCACGCCTGGTGGCATTTGAAAATGGAGTAAAAATTGGTCCTGCATCAACAATAGCCGTTGGAGGCTTTTTTGAAGCTCTAAAACAAAACTTAATTAAAGACGGCGAAACTGTGCTGATAAATATTGGCGAAAGCATGAACCGTGCACCCGAACTTCTCGAGAAGATGATTTATACAAGTAAACTTGTTGATTCCGTTGAGGACTGCACACCTCCGAACAGACAAGACTACAGAAATAAAGTATGGGAGAAATTTATGTAAATAGCTTTATTTAAAGGCATACATAATATATACATACAAAGCAGCGCTTGAACTGGCAGTCAGTTTAGGCGCTGCTTCGTTTTTCCAATTAATCATAAACTTTACATAATTTTTAGCATCTTGCACTTTGAAGACTCTAGACATTATTAATAGCTAAGCTTTTGTAAGCAACCTTTAGTTCTTAATAAAAGTCTAGCAGTAGTATCCATTATTAATTGTTATTATGAAAAAATCTACCCTTCTGCTAGTTTTTGCTATGCTTGTTGGTGCCTATTCCGCCACAGCTCAATTTGGGAGCGACAGTTCCTTGCTGTATGTCGACTCCGCCTTTACCCATCAGGTACTTGTTGGAGACACATTAATTTCAGGTTGTGTAACCGCACACAACATAACGTATACCGGCGACAATCGTGCGCTGGGATATTTCAATAACAATTCTTCAAACTTTCCATTCGAATCTGGAATCATCCTTACTTCTGGAGAGGCTATTAATGCCATAGGACCGAATAACTCGGGCTCTAAAGGAACAGGTGTAGGCACATCTGGTGATGTCGACCTGAACATTCTTAGTGGGGTGACCACCTACGATGCGGCCATTCTGGAATTTGATTTCGTTCCAGCATCAGATACACTTTCGTTCCGCTACGTATTTGCATCCGAGGAATACAACGAATATACATGTGCCTCGGTAAACGACGCATTTGGTTTCTTCATTAGCGGACCTGGTATTGCCGGACCGTACACCGGAGGATCTATCAACATTGCACTTATACCAAACACCACCATTCCTGTATCTATT
>JBFHES010000442.1:0-1874 GCA_041584015.1 Bacteroidales bacterium | reverse complement strand
ATCTTTGCCAACACCTTTCAATACAATGCCTTCAACATCTTCCTTGCCTTTTACAAGGGCAGCTTTTGTAGCAAACACCTGAATGTGTTTAATGCCCGGTATTTGTGTAATACTTGGGTAGAAATCCTGGTTGATGCTAATTGGGGTGGTCTCGTAATTATTTTCGTTTTCAAAACTTACAATGCTAATGTGACCGTTTATCCCGATGATTTTGTTTCGAATTTCCTTATTAAATCCGGCAACTATTGCCACAGCTAAAATCATAACCGACAAGCCAAGCGCTATACCTGCAATCGATATTCTGATGGTAGGTGTAGACATTCGCTTTTTCGATTGCGACTTAAAAATGCGGCGTGCTATGAAAAGTTCAGTATTCAAATCTTATTCTTGAAGTTCACAAATCTAGCAATTTTCACACCAATAATCTCGTTTTGTCAATCTATGCTATCCTCCTATCTTTGATGAGAGAATTGAATTGATTATTACAAAGGCGATATGAAAAATATACTACTACTATTTATAAGTTGCTTAATAGCGCAATGCTCGATTGCGAAACCTGATGAATCGGTAAAAGTTGCAGCAGAGCGTACGACTATTTATTTTCCTCTCTTAAAAGGTAAGAGCATTGGTGTTATCGCTAATCAAACCTCAATGATTAATAATACGCATTTGGTAGATTCGCTGCTGGCAAGCGGATTGAATGTTACTAAGGTGTTTTGTCCGGAGCATGGCTTTCGAGGAACTGCCGATGCGGGTGAGCATGTTGATCATCGAAAAGATGCTAAAACCGGTTTGCCAATTATTTCACTTTATGGCTCCAATAAAAAACCAAGCGCCGAGCAACTTGATGGTCTGGATATTCTACTATTTGATATTCAGGATGTGGGTGCACGATTCTATACTTACATTTCTACCTTGTATTATGTAATGGAGGCTTGTGCTGAAAAAAACTTGCCAATGCTGATCCTCGATCGTCCGAACCCAAATGGTTTTTATGTTGATGGGCCGGTGTTACAGGAGGACTTTAAATCATTTGTTGGGATACACAAAATTCCGGTGGTTCATGGAATGACCATAGCTGAATATGCACAGATGATAAATGGTGAGCATTGGTTGCCAAACAAGCTGCAATGTGAGTTTTCAATGGTTTTGTGCGACAATTATACACATAGTACTTATTACGAATTGCCAATTAAACCCTCGCCTAATTTGCCAAACATGGCATCGGTTTATCTTTATCCTAGTTTGTGTTTATTTGAAGGAACAGTGGTAAGCATTGGTCGTGGTACTGACATTCCATTCCAGTGTTATGGACATCCTAAGTTGGTTTATGGTAGTTTTTTGTTTACGCCGGAATCTGTACCGGGGGCTAAAAATCCAAAGTTAAAAGGTGAAGCTTGCACGGGATTTTATTTGGGAAGTGCAGCAGATCATATTAAAACTGATGGCAAACTTCAGTTAAATTACCTGCTTGGAGCTCATAAGCATTTGGCTGGCGAAATAGATCTGTTAGGTGATGAAAATTTTTTCAACAGTTTCTTTGATAAGCTTGCAGGAAGCGATGTGCTGCGCAAGCAAATAGAGGCTGGAATGTCTGAGGAAGCGATCAGAGCCAGTTGGCAGGCCGACCTTAAAACCTTCAAGGTAATGCGTAAGAAGTATTTGCTCTATGACGATTTTGAATAATTAGTTGTGTAAACTTTTCATTGAAAAAAGAAATGCCTGGCACTAACAAATGTTAAAACATCCCGTAAAGGTATTTTGAAAACTCCAGATATGACAGAACAGCAATTATTCGATTTTCTAAAGCAATACCCTAAATCATTATACCAACCGGCTGGTGGTAGAACCAAGCCTATTGAGCAGTTGGCGCT
>JBFHES010000441.1:0-1888 GCA_041584015.1 Bacteroidales bacterium | reverse complement strand
ATCCCTTATCTGTTTAGTTCCATGGCGATGGGGGCCGTTGGCCGTGCAGCAACTTCGATGATTGATGAAGTACGTCGACAGTTTAAAACAATTCCGGCACTGCGCAATGCATTGGACATTATGCAAAAATATGATTCCGACTTGAGCAAAGCAACCAAGGAAGAAATGGAGATATTCGAGAAAGCTGATGATGCAGCTGAATACGAAAAATGCGTGGAGATATCAACCAACGCTTCCATCAAAGAGATGATCCTACCAGGTCTGTTAGCCATCTTTGCTCCGGTAGTGGTAGGTTTTGCTGGTGGCGCCGAAATGCTTGGAGGTCTGTTGGCAGGTGTTACTGCATCGGGCGTGCTTTTAGCTATTTACCAATCAAATGCCGGTGGCGCCTGGGATAATGCTAAGAAAATGCTCGAAGAAGGTGTGAGCCATAACGATACGCTGCACGCAAAAGGCTCTGATTCACATAAGGCAACCGTTGTTGGCGACACAGTGGGCGATCCGTTCAAAGATACATCCGGTCCATCATTAAACATTCTGCTTAAATTAATGTCGGTTGTGGCACTGGTAATTGCCCCAAGTATTGCGCTCGACAAAAATGGAGAAACATCACATTGGTGGGATAGCCCTAAAACTGAAAAGGTAGTTTCAATGGAAGAAGAGCAAACCATTGCACCGCTTTCTGCTGAAGAAGAAAAAACAGCCATCATCGGTTTTATGGATCATATTGGTTCATCAACTGATTTGCCAGCTACGGCTGATTACCTGTGGACCATAAAGAGTACTGATAACTACTTTGAAAAATACATACTATAGCTAAAAGTTAATATTCATGATTGAAATCCCGCTTGAACTATTCGAAGCGGGATTTTTAAGTTTATGCCATCATACACGCAAAATAGTGCCATTTATTTACACAAAAAGTGAGCAAACACATTATTAATATAAATTGCTACTTTTACACAATCATATGATTTGCAACCATGACTCAAGATGATAAAAGCATTGGCACTCTGAATGAGCTAAGTGCATATTTAAAACAATTACAATTTTCCTTTGAAGGCGATAGCTCGGGCAAATATACCTATGATGATATCGGAAAGATCCCCTTGTTCCCTAATCAGTACCTATATATCTCAAGTTTAAGAAGCTTAAAAATTGAATACAAACGAGACATTGAGAAAGTGTTAGGCTATAAAGAATCGAAGTTTACACCAACATTCTTATACCAATTAATTCACCCAGACCAGCGACAGCAGGTAATGGAAGCCACTCGTTTGTCTTTTGAGTATGCCTTTGCCTTTGAGCTATTTTCCTATGATTATTCCTTTAGCATGGATTTCAAATGCAGGCATAAAGACAACCGTTACAGGTATATTCTGCGACAAAGCAGTTTCTTTGAGTTTGATGAAAACAACGTGCCCGTGTCGATTCTGAGTATTTGCACCGACATAAGTAATCACAAAATTGGCGACTCCATTGGTTGGCAGGTATTCGGTGTGGAGTCACAACTCACGGACCTGACTGGTTTATTATCGAATATTCAAATCAAGGGTGACGAGCTCTTAAGTGAACGAGAAATTGAAATCGTACGCTGTCTGGCACGCGGAAACAGCAGCAAAGAAATTGGCGAAGAACTCTTCATCAGTTCCCACACGGTCGATACGCATCGTCGTAAGATTCTAAAAAAACTTGGGCTTAAAAACGTGGTGGAATTGGTCATGTTTGCACTGCGTCAGGGTTATCTCGAAAAGTAAAAATACTCAATTCTGAGTATTGCGCAGCAGCATGAATTGTCGCAACTTTGATGCATTGCTGTAAAAGATATATTCAAAAACCCCCTCTTAAAGGATTCGTCACATGTCGCTGACGGATCCTTTATTCATTT
>JBFHES010000440.1:0-1906 GCA_041584015.1 Bacteroidales bacterium | reverse complement strand
TTCAGCCCAAGGGCCAAACTTTGTGTGTGCATTTACGATATCTACTTTCTCAATAGGATAGGCAAAACTCGAAGGCGTTTCAATTGCCCAAGGGTAATTATTAATGGTTTTGTAATTATTTGTCGATCCGTTGGTATTGTCGTCTTCTTGACCAAAGAAGGTATTGTCGACCAAGTCAGTAGGCATTTTGTCTGTTAAGTGTACCTCACGTCCTCTGTTTTGATTAATGAAGATAAACGGATTAAATGGTTCTGTTCCGATTGATGCTTGCGGAGTTGCTAAGGTTACAGTAACTGTGGTAAGCGGGAAGTCGATAGCCGAAGTACCAGCTGTTGTGTTAACCATTCCATTATTAGCAAAAGCAGTTACATTATCATACACAATAAAAACAGATTTACTTGCATGGCCTGCTTCAAGACCATTTGCGGCTTGACTAATAATTGATCCCATGTGTTGCATACCAGTAGCCGATGCTACCAGCGAAGGAGCTACATCAAGTGAAACACCAAAACCATTACTAAAGGTGGCGCCAATAGCCTTTATCTTAAACTTACCAATAATATCAATAATGTTATTGCTGGCATTGGTTACTATCTGATATTGGAAGTCAATTACCAAATCATTGAAATCATAATCTCCTTTTGCAGGCCATAGATCTTCGAATCCTAGTGAAGCAAAATCAACTGCATTTGGATAATATGAATTTAATGCTCTATCCGGATCATTAGGATATTCATCCATTGAATCTGGTACACCATCGCTATCGGCATCGGCAACGGTAGGCGCACCTGTAAGTTCTATGTTATCGAAATGAACTTCACCTTTACCACTATTACTTGTGGCGATAATTACTTTTATATAAACCGTGTTACTCGGACTTGTTTCAGTTATTGTATAGGTGTTCCAGCCAGAGCCTACAACTTCTACGTCATATGAATCAATTTCTTGTCCATTAGCTGAAAGAAAAGCAAGTTGTACATATGGTTCCAGATCATCGTCGTCGTCTACTAGGTCAGCGTCTGCCTCTAGTGTATACTGTGTGTTTTCTGTAGCAGCAATGTAATAATAAGCAAAGGTTTCTTTGTTTGTCTTGTTATCGGTCATTTTAATCACATTGTTTGATCCGATGGTGTGCAGTACAGAATTTGGTTTGTTGTTTTGCCATGATTTTAAAGTCCATACATCGAGCGTTGTGCTGCTTACATTGCTTTGAAGATTGTTTTCGTAATTAAACGAATATCCACTTGTCTCAAAGTCGCCGTTTGTCAGCAGGTTGTTAACCGTGCTTGCCGATTTATTTGAGTTGTTAAACGTGGCATGAAAATCATTCCCGCTTAGTTCTTGTTGGCTTACCTGTCTTGTTCCATCAAACGACTGACGTTCAATAAAGATTGATTCAACTGTTGATGGAATGGTGATTGATCCATGAAAAGCAAAATCGCTTCCAGTAAGACCTTTTTTTAGTAGTTTACCTTCAACATCAGGATTGCCATCATAAATATAAAAAACAGAATGAACACCGTCTGCGGCTAAAATATTAACAGCAACTTCTTTTGTGGTGCTAAAATCGAAAGAATCATCAATATGCAATTCTTCAAATGATTCAACGGTTTTATTGATAGGTGGTGTTTCTTCGATACAGCTGTTTAGCCCAATTACTGCTAGTATCAATAATAAACTCTGACTAATTTTTTTCATCTTATTATTTTTGGTTTAACATTTACTAATAAATACCCATTGGAGTGTAGTAGTAAGCAGCTGTGGGAAACACAGCATTGCCAACCGCTCTGACCTGAGGGTATGAAAACATTACGGCAATTGTTTTGAAAGGTTTCGCTACACTTGCTTGTTAAACGTTAATTTACGCAGATGAACGCCAGAAGGGGATGAATATCAGAAACTCGTT
>JBFHES010000439.1:0-1926 GCA_041584015.1 Bacteroidales bacterium | reverse complement strand
GCCCATTATCCCGGATATTAAGCCCAGCGCGGATGACCCTTTCCTGAAGTTGTTACATAAATCTGGTCACCGTTGGGTTGTTTTTACCAATCAAGAAGATGTTCCATTGCTGGTTATAGATGCGGATGGCTGTTTAAGAAGTGCTTTATTTGAACCGGAACAGTTTGATCCTTATAGTTTTTGTCATCGTCCAATCGTCATTAGAAATGAAGCAGCTTCACTAAGCGAAGCTGTGATTAAAATGAAATCCAATGAATCCCTTGAAAAATCCTATGATGGTGTGATTGGAAATGACGTATTACTTGTCTGGAATGGTACTAAGCGTATCATCACAGGTGCAGATATTTTTGGCCGATTACTCAAAGGGATGCAGCATTCTGATCATGTATCTGTGGAGAAGGTTGACGATCCAGCTAATTCATTGTTATAAATGCAAAAATATACAATCATAGGCGGAAATGTTAATGAATAATTCAGATCCCTGGTGGGGTGAATCTTCGATACCTATTGGCCATTCAATGCAGCTAGATATTGGTTTTCTATCGCTTGCCATTGAAAATAAAGGTAAAGAATGGCTTGTTTATTCTCAATACGAAGCTGATTTAGAAGAATTCAATAACAGGATTCATAAAGAAGTCGGGCAGTTTGCTGCATGCAGTTATAAAGACGAAGCACGTTTTTTTGTCAATAACGATTCGGATTTAATTAATGTCAAACCTGTTTTAGCCGACAGACCTGTGGTTTGCCGGCCATTAAAACCAATCAAGGTTTCACCTAAATCTAAAGTTATCTTATATGTCTCTACCCCAATTTGGTTGTCCTTGAACTTAGTTTCTGAAGAGAGTACAAAGCTCCAGGAAATAGCTAGCCAACGCTTATCTGATACCTGGTTTGGCCCTTCTACTATGCAGGGTGACTTATGCTACGCAAGTTTAACCAACGGTAGGACTGACTTAAATGCTTTGCCCTTATTGCGGCATCGCGCTATTACCCCTTTGGTTATCCATAATTGTACCGAGAGTATTTTGTCATTTGAGCGTGTATCAATTCCAGTGCCTATGCTATCGGTATTTAAAACCGAGAATGGGCAATTTTATACCGAGTCAGTCGCTTTAACCTGGCAAAATGACAACAGTCTGGCCAAATTAAAGATTGGGGATCAGCAGGATAATACAATATTGGTAAGTGGTCCGAGAGAAACCGCAGAGCAAGGGCAATTTATTCGCGCTTTTAGTGCTATTTTCAAATAGGGTGAGATTATGAACGAGCTTTGGTTGCAGTTTTCTGATTATTTCAATGTTGAACAGCTTTTCAAGTTGATGCGGGCGCTGGTGTTGCTGGTAATCGGCTTTGTTGTTGCCAAGTTATTTAGTTTTTATAGCATCAAGTTTAGTGGCAAGGTCTTTGCTCCTCAAACCTCCAAGTTAATTCAACGGGTTGTTTACTACTTTGTTTTATTGCTGTTTATTTTCTCTGCCTTGTTGGAGATGGGTTTTAATTTAAGTGTATTGTTAGGGGCGGCAAGTGTTTTAACTGTGGCGATAGGGTTTGCTTCGCAAACATCCGCTTCCAACTTTATCAGCGGTCTTTTTTTAATGGCGGAAAGGTCATTTACAATTGGAGATGTGATCAAGGTGGGTAATACAGTTGGTGAGGTGTTATCTATTGATCTGTTATCCGTTAAGGTGAGAACCTTTGATAATTTATTTGTCAGACTGCCAAACGAATCGCTAATAAAATCAGAAGTGACTACGTTAACTAAGTTTCCTATCAGGCGGTTAGATATGAAAATTGGTATCGCCTACAAAGAAGATATTGCTAATGTGAAAGGGGTGTTAGAGCAAGTTGCTTTTAATAATCCGCTTTGCCTGGAAGAGCCTAAACCATTATTTATATTTCAGGGTTTTGAAGATTCTGCTCTTGGGC
>JBFHES010000438.1:0-1938 GCA_041584015.1 Bacteroidales bacterium | reverse complement strand
GTTGCAGGTAAGGGTATTGAAATGTTGAAAGCTGCTGGCATAGATGTTAAGGTGGGGGTGTTGCAAGAATCCTGTAGAGAATTGAATCGACGGTTTTTTACTTTTCACGAAAAAAAGCGTCCGTATATTATGCTGAAGTGGGCCCAAACCCGCGATGGCTTTATTGATAAATTGCGCGATGTGGATAGCGATGCAAAAGCCGAATGGATTACAAACAAAGTGGCCAAAGCACTGGTGCATAAATGGCGTGCCGACGAACCAGCAATTATGGTAGGTACCGTAACGGCACTTAAAGATAATCCCCAACTTACCATAAGAGAATGGAGTGGCGAAGATCCGCTGCGCATTGTGCTCGATCGTGATTTGAAGTTAGGCAAGCATTTAAATTTACTCGATGGGAAAACACCAACTGTGGTTTTTACAAATAAGCAGAAAGAAAGCACTCCAAATTTAACTTATGTAACCGTTGATTTTGCAGACAAGCTCCTGGATCAGGTGTTGAATAAGTTGTATGAAATGTCGGTTCTATCGGTAATTGTTGAAGGTGGAGAGGTGTTGCTGAATAGTTTTATTGCTGCAAATCTTTGGGATGAGGCTAAGGTATTTACCGGTGATCGTGTTTTTGGAGATGGTGTAAAGGCTCCGGTTATCTCTGGTAAAATAATTTCCGACGATAGATTGGGAGATAGTAAACTCGTGGTATATTACCGATAATGATTGATCTGATGCGTTTGTTTAAAATCGAATAATTAGTTAAATTAACTCCGGTTAAACTACGAATATGAATTTCGATTTCTTTGGGCTTTTTCACTTAGAAGGCTTATGGGCTTTTCTTGCGTACAGCATTGTTGCGCTTATCATTGCTTTTCCCCTAATTGTTATTCTGCTCGAGAATCGTAATCCCATTAAGTCGCTCTCATGGATTATGGTGCTTGTGCTTATTCCAATTCTTGGAATAATACTCTATCTCTACTTTGGTCGCAATTTGCGCAAGGAGAAAATCTTTACCATGAAAGAAATCTCAGATGCAAAGAGTTCGCGACTGCTAATGGATACACATGGCGTTGAGATTGATGACATTTCGTCGTTTGGAAGCGAATTGGTAAAAAGCAAGAAGCATTTAATGCAGCTGTTGTTCAATAATAGTAGTGCGAATTTAACCCAAAATAACAGGGTCCAAATTCTTAATAATGGTGTGGAAACCTTTGATGCTATTCTTTATCATCTGGATCAGGCCATACATCATATACATCTTGAATATTACATTATAGAAGATGATGAAATAGGAAACAAGGTAAAAGATCTGCTAATTAAAAAAGCAAACGAAGGTGTTAAGGTACGGGTTATTTATGACGATGTTGGAAGTTGGGGCTTAGGAGATAGATACCTTAACCCACTAAGAGATGCAGGTATTGAGTTTTATAGTTTTATGCCGGTTAGAACGTATCGTTTTGCCAACAAAATAAATTATCGTAATCATCGGAAAATAATTGTTATTGATGGAGCTGTTGGTTTTGTTGGTGGCTTAAATATAGCGGACAGGTACTTAAAGGGTAGGGGCGGTAATGGATTTTGGCGCGACACGCATCTGAAACTGGAAGGCGATGCCGTTTTAAGTTTGCAGGTTATCTTTTTAACCGATTGGTACTTTATGAGTACACAAATGTTAAATGGCAAAGAATTTTTTCCGGATTGTAAGATTGATGCTGGCCATTTGGTGCAGATTACCACCAGCGGCCCCGACTCCGATTGGTCGAGTATCATGCAAACCTTCTTTTCAGCCATTGCAACAGCCAGGCAGTGTGTATATATTTCAACACCATATTTCCTTCCCAACGAAGGAATCGTTGTGGCGCTGCGTACAGCTTCTCTTAGCGGAGTAGATGTGAAAATAATTCTGCCTGAGAAAAATGATTCATTTCTTACTAACTGGAGTTC
>JBFHES010000437.1:0-1950 GCA_041584015.1 Bacteroidales bacterium | reverse complement strand
CGTCTCCATGAAGCCATCCTCCTATTGAGCTCTGTTCAGAATTAGGCAGTACAACATGATTTCGATTCCATACCTTACTGCCGTCAGTATACAACAAGAGGTTCCCATCAGCATCGCTAATGGATGAGCAGCCCTCGTTTGTTGCCATACTAGAGGCTGATGTGGTAGTTGCTACATGTCCAACATTCCAGGTTAGCCCTGCATAATGACCAAAGTGCCAATTATAGGCTTCTTTACCTTGTGAGTTGGCAAGCATATGTAAAAACATTAATCCAATTAAACTGACTAGGCAAACTGATTTACGCATGACCAATGGTATTAGTTAAAACAATAGTTATCTGTAGTATATAATGCAAGTTAAATAAAAAAGACTGCTTACAGCAGTCTTTTCATAAAAATATGTACTTATAAAAGGAGCCCTAACAGAACATATGTCAAACTTTTTTAATGAGGATATGTGGTTGATTATAGAGCATACCGAGCTTGTGGGACTTGTTATATAGAGAACATAAATTCAAACGTAAACTACTGTATGCAGATAAACTTAACGGAAAACTAAGCAGAACGCAGAACAGCCAATTCAGGTTAAACAATTATTTTTCAGACAAACTACTGGCTCAAACTAAAAAGATCAGAGATAGTTCGCATTGAGTTATTCGGAGTAATACACCTATTTATCGCTATACTTCAGTAAATAAGAACTGTGTATAGTCTATAATACCAATATACACACCGTTCTCCTCAACAGGCGCAATTTTCACATCATAATTATACATCAACCTGGGCACATACTTAACATTTAAGTGCGCTGGAATCGAAAACACAGGTTTAGTCATAATTTCATATACACTTACTTCATCGAGTGTTTTTTTAGGAATGATAACACCTTTAATGATATCATTCACCGTAATAATACCTGTTGTATCGGCATTATCTCTTTTCTGAATGATAAGTGCCTGCACATTATTCTTTTTCATAATCTGAATAGCATGCCTAACGCTAGCCAGGCCATCAATGTAGAAGAGTTTATTTGATGCTATATCTTTTGCTTTTTTAAAAGTATCCATAAGCTTAAGGTTTATAACTGTTCACTTTTAAGGTTCTCTCTAATTTTCTTAATTTGTTTGGATAAACCAGCAACCTTATCAATTTTTAAGGTAATCAGTATTCCGTTACCAGGTTCTTCCATTTTGTATTTTTTTGAGACAGATTCCATTATTTTATTCGTATGATGTTCTTCAACCACAAAAAGAACAATATCTGTTCTATCCTGAATGGACAGTCCCAAAAGACTAGCTTCCTCAATGCCGGCGCCTTTACCTTGAATGATAACATCGCCGGTAGCACCTGATTTCTTAGCTGTTTTAACTACTTTCTGAGTGATACCAGGATCGACAAATGCTACAATTAAATCAAACCTCATGCTTTTAACTTTTTAATTTTATTTAAATACTTTATTAAGTCCAAAAATTGTGCATACCCTAATACAGTAATCATAGGGAAGACACTGGCGAACGCAATTAATCCAAAACCATCTAATGCAGGATTTCGACCAGGTACAACTGTTGCCAGTCCTATGCCTAATGCTGCCACAATAGGCACGGTCACTGTTGATGTTGTTACTCCACCCGAATCATAAGCCAATGCAACGATATCCTTTTTTACAAAAATAGTTTGAATTACTACTATTACATAACCAACCATGATGTATGTTGCCAAAGAATCACCAACCACAATGCGGTATGATCCAACAACCAAAGCAAAGGCCACACCAATGGCAACTACTACACGAAGATTGGTTATTCCTATTGTACCACCTGAAACCTCGTTAGCTTTAGCTGCAACTGCATATAGAGATGGTTCGGCTATAGTAGTAGAAAAACCGATTAGTCCTGCAAAAATATAAATCCAATAATAGGCTTGCCAATCAGTTAAGGAACCAGAATAATG
>JBFHES010000436.1:0-1975 GCA_041584015.1 Bacteroidales bacterium | reverse complement strand
GCTTCTAGCACTTTTATTTCGGAGGTCATTTTCATGGCTTGCTTATAGGTAGCACTTACTCCACAATAGCTTTCTTCCGACAGGTTCACTGCTTTTTTCAATTTCTCCATGGGTAAGTTTTTTCCGGTAAACTCATAGATAACATGCATGGATTTAAATTGCTTGGGATGTTCATCGGTCAACTCACCATCAACTTTTACATTAAAACCTTCGATGGGTACTCTCATTTTCTTTAACATCGAAACCACATCCATGGCTGTACACCCCGCAAGGGCCGCTTTCATAAACGACTTAGGTCGTGGTCCTCTGTTCTCTCCACCAAACTCAGACTTTGCATCAATCATAAATTTATGACCATCAATCTCAGTTTCAAAAGCCATATTCTCTAACCATTTTGCCGTTACTTCATTTTTCATTTCAGACATATTTATTCACTAATTATATTAAATTTATTAATTGATACTTTCAGTTATCACCTGCTATCAATCCTATCTAACTCATTGTCTCCAACAAGCGTTAACTCTTATGTGTTCAATCTTCCTTAACACAAATTTCGCCACTAAACATTTTACTAATTGTTTTATAGCCCACTACGCCAATGAATAGTAAAGCCAACGCTAAGCTTATCCACGACATGTACTTGTAGAATTCTTGCCCCGTAACCTGATAAGCCAAGACAGAAGCCAGCGTAAGCGCATCGAGTGGAAATGTAAATGCCCACCATGAGATAAAGAATTTTAAACCTTTAAAACTCTTGACTAAGAATAACAGCAGTAGCACAAAAAAGTAAGTGATGCTGATTAAAAACTCAGCTGCAAAGTTCCAGTTACCGGTTAGTTTATAATAGGCAATAAGTCCAACCGCTGGCGGAGCTATTAGTATAAAGAGAGTAGGAATGAACTTCTGTGGCATTTGATCATGAAAGATGACTCTATTGATAAAGATTGTAAAAAGCACAATCCAAAAAAATGCACCAACCGAGAAGTAAAACATCGAAAAGGCCTTTGGCATAAACTCAACGCCAACTACAGGAATGATAATATTACCGACTACAGGAATAAACCATGCCGGGCTAAATGTGTGAATCTCGAAGTTATGCTGAATCCAGTAAGCAATGGTGTGCAGCATTAAATAAGTGTGTAACACCACTCCTATCCACCAAAGAATCTCTGACATATGGTGATTTACCGGATGATATGCAATTGCCAGCAATAACAAGGATATAGATATTGCCGAGAAGAAATTGATACGAACCCTATGCCTAAAATCAGCTTTCACCTCGGAAAAGTATTTAATTGCCTTTAGCCCGTACAATGTTGTAATTACCAAAAACAGGGCTGACACAAAATACAAGCTTAGGTAATGAAAGCTTGCGGGTAACCATTCCATTTGAGCAAATTTGCCAAAGACAATGGACAAACCTGTTAAGCCCATTACAACAGCATAAAGCGTTATGGGGAAATGTTGTATTTTACTTTGCGGGGCTCCTGACATCTTAACTGTTTTGTTTGAATATACTTACTTAGTTTCTTCCGTTTAGGTAATCGGCGGCACTTAAGGCTGCAATGGTTCCGTCGGCTACTGCTGTAGAAACCTGACGGTATTTTTTAACAATACTATCTCCGGCAGCAAAAACTCCGGGAATGTTTGTGCGCATATCTGCGTCGACAATAATTTCTTTTCTTTCGTTCAGCTTTATTAAACCATCAAATGGTTCGGTGCTTGGCATGTAGCCAATAAATGTAAAAATACCATCAATATTTTTCTCAGAAACTTTACCACTTGGTATATGCTCCACGGATACTTTCTCAAGTTTCTCCTTTCCTTCAAAAGATCTTAAAGCTGATTCCATGATAAAATCAATCTTTGGATTTTTCTCTGCCTCCTGAATGGCGTGTTCAAAAGCCTGAAAGTGATCGAACTGATGAACGATGGTCACCTTGCTTGCATGTTTGGTAAGCTCCACAGCCTCTTC
>JBFHES010000435.1:0-1996 GCA_041584015.1 Bacteroidales bacterium | reverse complement strand
GACCTAATATTTGTGGGCTAATCTCTAATCTCTAATCTCTAAGCTCTTGGCTGCTTCTGCTCTGGTGTATCCTTGGTCTAGAACCAGACTGATGGCATCCAACTTGAATTCTTTTGTATACTTTTTCTTGTGGTCATTAAAGGTCACCTCTGTTAAAACAATTATGTCTTAACTGGGTTGTCCAAGTCTATTGTGCCACCTCAGTTATTGTGTATTTTAGATCCCAATAAAGTAAGACTTTTTGAATGATCAAGTCAAAATATATAAACGGGAAAACACACCATAAAAGCCCAGCCGTGAGAACTCTGTAGATTACAACCATATTATTCACCAATATTAATCAAATGATTATTCCATGCATCTACCAATGTAGTCTTATTACTATATGGACCATCCCAATTATCGATATTGCAGGTGACGTCTGTCAAACAAACAAGACCTTCATCGCTTGTTGGGAATCTCCCGATATCTAGCCGCATTACAATAAGTGTTTGGTATACTGAGTAAATTGTCATCCAGGTTCTTACTTGTTTTTTTAGGTATTTGGTGTAAATCAAAAAATAACATGCGCCATACAAATAAGGTTAACATCGTTAATGTAAACAAAAGAAAAACAAATCTCTTGAATGGCATTATCTCAAAACTAAGATTGAAAATGATCATTTTATTTATGCAAGAGCCTATATAGTGAATCCATGTATTCCTTTAGGGAATTTGAGCCTGAACCTGAACCAAATTGTTCTACTAGCCCCAGTCCCCAAAGCTCCTTTGCATACAATTTGAACCATTGTATTGATGGATGCTGGAACTGTCAGGCGCGTATATTTTATTGATTTAAGCCTTAATAATGACTCAGCCGAGTATGCTGGTTAAATCTCGACTTAATTAGAGATTCAAGTGTCAAACCAGTAAGGATATTTTGAATGTTCTTTTTGCTATCATTGTCGCCTAAAACTTTAGCACTTTCAGACAAGAGTTTAACGACTTTGGGAGCGTTGTAATTCTCAATCAACAGTGTATTCCAGTCATAGCCAGGGAAAATGAAACTCTTGAGGACTGAATTATCTACTCGATGGTTATTCACTGCTTCCACCAGTGCACTTGCGAAATCTAGATATTGCTGACCCTTAAGAGACTGCGACGCATAAAGCAATATTCTGGTATCCTGCATTGATAAGGTTGGTAAGATCTCCAAATAGTCATGAAAGCGTTTAGGAGCACAAACCTTCAGCGACACAAATGCTTTGCTCAAAAGCAATTGTGCAGGAAATTGCTCGTCATAATTTGAATTCTGCTTAACATCAAATAAAAGCTTCTTAATTGGAACGGAGCATTGTTCAATTTGGGCGTTCGCTGGAGTTGTAGCACCAAACATGAGTAAGATAAAAATCACTCTCTTCATAGATATCCTAAATTAATTTATGGGGTGCAATTACAGCGTCTAATAACGGGATTTTGACCTTTTCTAAATCCCCAATCATTAGTTAGTATAAAATCTCGACCAGCAGAAGTTGTCTGATTTGGCCCTGTTACTATTCCAACGTGGCCTGTCGCATCGATGTAATTGTGCTTTATTGCAATTACGTCACCAACTTTCGGAGGGCCAGCAACAACTTCCCATCCTTCAATCGCATACAATGGGTCGCCCCATTGACCAGCCAGTAATGGATTGCCACCAAACCATCCATTTGGTTGAGGCAAGCTCCCTCCTGCTTCTAGAATTTTATCGTTAACAAAAAGGTTGCATTTATTAGTTCCTTTATCAAAATCACCTTTCACTCTGTCATAAGCCCAAATTTGACTTCCTGTATTTTTAGTTGAAATTGAATCTAAGTTTGTTGGACACGAACATAATCCCAAAGGATCAACATAACCCACCGGATTGCCAGATACATACCCATAGGTACTCATTCCTCCAGCTAAACCAATCGGATCTGATTGAATATATCGTCCAATTTCTGGGTCGTAGTAGCGGTGCCAATTGTAATGCAATCCG
>JBFHES010000434.1:0-1998 GCA_041584015.1 Bacteroidales bacterium | reverse complement strand
TGTTACGGTGGCTAAATCTGAACCTTCTTTAAAATAAACAGGCGTATAAGTTAAACCGCAATCAGTAGAAATATCAACACGTAAACCATCACTATAGCTTGTGCTAAATTGAGCGTGCGCTACATCAAAGGTAAGCTCTGCCGTTGGGCTATTAGTTAAATCAAACGGCACTATTTGAATGTAATCCTCCTCTCCTGTATTTGAATAATTATAGAAATTTAAAGCAGCTGCAGTTGTTGGTAATCCATTAACACCAGTTACAATTGTAGATTCCCAAGTATACGATTCATCAGGATTGATGATATTCATTCTTTCTGGAGGAAATGGCCCATTCTGAAAATCCTCAGTGTATGGAAATGCTGTAATAGCCTCATAATATTCAAAGGTCATCTGTAAGGTATCGTTACAACTAGCTCCATCACTACCAGCCATTGTCCAGGCAGTTAGCGTATGTTCTCCTTCGGAGAGTACGCTAAAAGGAATACTAAAACTAAATGGCTGCGATCCGCCTCCGTTCAGGGTAGCAGTATATATTTCTGTTACCGCTATATTGTTATCAATTTGATAGGCAATCGGAAATCCGGTCTGTGGCACGGATCCAAGATTAATTAGATTCACCACAACATCAAATGCACTTCCATTACAGTTATCAATAAATGCTGCTGGTGATAAAAAGGCATCGATACCTGCATCGCTTTGCGAATTACAATCCAGCAAACAGCCATCACCGGAAATGAGCACTGCTATTGCTCTTCGGCCAACTTCGCCATTTGTTCCGCGTGCGCGTATACTCATCCATTGATCATCATTAACGTTAAGAACCGGAACATCGGCTGTTGTGCCTGTTACCGTCATAACAGAATCCATATACATCGATCCCATCAAATAAACATCATAAGTATTTGCATTGGCAACACTATCCCACATAATGCGGAATGAACTTGTTGAAGTACAAACTGCGGTTACTTGAATATTCTGAGGAATGTCAATTATGGAAAAATAATTATCACTTCTATCGCTCACTAAGCTACGGCTTACTCTAACCTTAGCATTAGCAGTACTTGCAGGAACTGCAAAATCATAGAACCTTGCATCACCAGCGACATTCGAAGCCAATGTAGTCCAAGTTAATCCACTATCAACTGTGTACTCAATGGTAAAAGTTCCAGCATCGCCATAAGCATCCCAATGAATTCTGTCTGTTGATCCGGGAACCAAGCCTTCGCCACCATTAGGATAGGTAACTAAAATCTCATCATAGATAAATTCATAAACAATGAAATAAGGAACTGGTCCTAGCGGAATGAAAGGTCCAACGATATTAATCATGTGGTTTCCTATTGCAGGATCGTAGATACGAATTTGCTCAACATTATTAATACTGTCAATACCAGGAACTGCTGGATTATCAAGAGTTGCAACATTCGGTGTATGATCCAATACTAAAGGATAATGCACATCAGCGGCAACATCGATTATCTTCATGTCTATATTATTTACCAAGGCAGAAGCTGCGCTAGTTGACCCCTCCATATCGTGCCAATAAACCATTACACGCAACTCTTTAACATTTGCGGGAACATACAATTCATGTATATCGGTAATACCATTTACCATTGTGTCGGCGATGTAATGATTTTGCTCGATTGTTTCATATGCTTTTAAGGCATTCACTTTCCCCCATCCGTATTTAAAGTCTGGTCCTACGTTTCCAAGATCATAAGCAGTATTTAATATACTTGCCTTTAACAAAGCTGATGGAGCATCGTCGCCATTATTTAAATCGCGATAAGCATGATTGAGTTGAGTAAATACGCCTGCAATACCAGGTGCCGCAGCTGATGTTCCTCCACCTGCCGCATATTCATAGTCCGGTGCGTTCGACCACTGACCTTGACCATGTGCTGCAATATCGGGTTTAATTCTACCGTCGGATGCAGGACCACGACTACTACTTCCGGCCAATGCATCATCGTTATAAAGGTTGGCAGTAGCAAT
>JBFHES010000433.1:0-2007 GCA_041584015.1 Bacteroidales bacterium | reverse complement strand
GATGAAGAGATTCCTGCCTTCGCAGGAATGAATAAGTTTCAGGTTGTTAGCTCTTCTTTCTTTCAATAACAACATCCAATCCTATAGTTTTATAAAACGACCAAACGCAAGCTCTCCTTTTCCCAGTACTTTTACGAAATAAGTTCCCGTTGAGAATGTGGAAATATCGATTTCTTGTTTGTTTGATGCAACAGCAACACTTTGAAGCAATTCGCCAGAGATATTATAGATCTCTATCTGATCTATTACAAACCCGCACTGAATGTTAATGGACGTATTTGCCGGATTTGGAAACACATTTAGGAGCGACTCCAACAATTCTTTATCGCTTTGGGTTTCCACTAGAGATAATGGCTGGCCTCCTGCATTTTCAGTTTTATATATAACACCAGAAAGATATGATGCTGCGTAACCAACAGCATAAGCAGTTTTGTCATCAACGGCATGAATCCTACGTATCCTCCAAAGCAAAGTATCAGCTTCTAGAGCCTGATAATACCAATTAGAACCGTAATCAAATGAAACAAGAATATGCGAGGTATTTGTAACTGCCTCTGAGCTCGCATAGCTTGTAACAGCATATACCATTGATTCATCAACTATCTCAATATCGTAAACATTACGTACCCCTTGAAAATAGCTATACTCCCAGTTTATACCGCCATCAAAAGTAACACTAATAAATCCGCTATTATAAGTACCGGAAATTGGTGTAATACAGGGACCTCCTATATAGCCAAATTTATCTGTAAGAAACTCATTGCAAATATCTATATAACCTCCTTCAGGGTTCGGAGTTATCATACTATCTGTTCTAAACCAAGTTACTCCACCATTCACTGTTTTGTACCTATTACCAATATATCCTGTTGATGATGACGGAAAGCAAACCTCACCCCCAGAAACAGCATCATTTGGATAACCTATCACAGGAATCATCGATTCCCACGTATTCCCCCCGTCATAGGTTCGATAAGTTAATCGTTGTGCATACCCAGTATGTCCACTCATGAATCCTTCTTTGGAGTTATTAAAGTGCAAGGATGTGAAATAATTATAGGGATCTATTCCAAAAATAGGAGTAGTAACTACAATTGTTTCCCAGCTAACTCCTCCATCTGTTGTTTTATAAAAAAAGGATTGGTTAGACGCTGCAAACCCTGTATCTGGATCAAGAAAACAAATCGACCGAATGCATGATTCTAGAATTGTGGTATCCCAGGTGAGTCCTTCATCTGTTGTATGCAAGATAACACCACAACAGTCAATATTATCATTGGAACCACCATTCTTTGTTCCACCCACAACAAAACCTTCATCAACATCTAAAAAAAGGACATCTTCAAAATAAAAATCATCCGAATGCTCTATTAAAGTTCATTGCGCATTTACCATTAGCGATATGATACTCAAAAGAAATATGGTATAAATTTTTATTGCTTTCATAGTTATTCTATTTATTAGTTCATCAGAGTTAGATCGTCTGTACTGACATGTATTGAAGAGTAAAGCCAATACCTTTATCTGCACATATTGTAATCACCGCAGCTTACTTTACTTCCCCGGCAAAAGCAAAACTGCAAACCTTAAATACACTTTATATCCCCTTAGGAGGAACCTCCTATTTTTGTGTAGTAAATATATTAAATAATGATCAGACCTGTTCCATTTAAGCTATTTTTTTTTTAAACCAGCACTTTAGGCAAAACACCTCCACGTACAAGCTCTATTTTACCGTTCATTTTGCTGCAGCGCTTATCTTCATGCATGGCCTGTAGTAATTCGTTTTATTATTATTACTTATTGGATTTTACTGCGTACCTAACCTTGTTTGATATTTGGCTGATTATAAAATTTAGTATGATTTACTGTAACACGCGTGAGGACACGTGCGGCAGCGACATGTGCATGGCAGCATCGGCTGATAAAGAGATTCCTGCCTTCGTTGGAATGAATAACCAGTTCAACTCTTAAGCTTATTCGAGATAATTTACAACAATTGTTGCT
>JBFHES010000432.1:0-2024 GCA_041584015.1 Bacteroidales bacterium | reverse complement strand
TTTTAATATACCATTAGCAAACATTTCAGGTTTAAGCTGTCCATCTGCATTTCTTAGTTCAACACGAACTTGTGCTACTCGTGTTTGTGCATCAATAAAGGGGTCAATAAAGGTTACCTTACCATTAAATTGTTTCCCTGGAACCGATTGAAGCGTAAACTCAATGTCATCACCTTTTTTAATCCAAGGCAAATCGCTTTCGTAGGCATCAAATAAAACCCAAACCTTTGACAGGTTAATCACCTCAAACAGAGGCGAACCTTCTTTTACATAGTCTCCAATTGATACATGTCTTTTGGTAACCGTTCCACTAATCGGAGATTGAATATCGAAGTAGGTTTTTGTTTCTCCATGAGTTTCTATGGCATCAATTTGTTGTTCTGTTAAATCCCAAAGCTTTAGTTTGGTTCTTGAAGCTTTGTAAAAAGATGGATTTGAAGTCTTGTATTTTAATGCTTCCAATAACTCTTTTTGAGCAGTTATCAACTCAGGAGAATAAATCGTGCCAAGCTTTTCACCTTTCTTAACTTGTTGTCCTGTATAATTGATAAATAGTTTTTCAATTCTCCCTCCAAACCGTGCTGTTAGTTCAGAAATATTACGTTCATCGGCTTTTATCTTGCCAAGTAATTGCACATCCTTTTCAGGTATACCCTTTTTAACAATGGTTGTTTGAACCGATGCCAATGCCAGAGCCGATTCTGTCATCTGAATTTCGTTAGGGTCAACATGCTCTCCTTCACTTGCACTTGTTGCCATTGGTACTAAATCCATTGCGCAAATCGGACATAAACCCGGCTTGTTTTGTTTTATCTGCAGGTGCATCGAGCAGGTGTAAACTGTTTCTTCAGCTACTGTTTCCTGTTCATGATTGTGATTCGATTCATTACTTGATGAATGAAAGAACAACCACCCTAAAAATAAGCCGGCAACCATTGTAGTGGTAATCAGCTTAATATCTCGTTTATTTATATTTGTTTTTTTCATGACATTACGTTTTAATTATTTACCCTGTAAGTATTGAATAAATGCAACCGCAGCTTCTTTGTCTGCATTTGCTTTTTGCAATTCTAAAGCATATTTCAGGAGCTTACGTTCCATTCTTAAAATCTCCTCAAAATCCATATTGCTTGTGGCATAATTAGATTCAAGAATCGACAAAGATTTCTCAGCTAAATCCTCTTGTTCTTTATAGAGAGATGAACGTCTTTGAGCATCTTGATAATCTTTCCAACCACTTTCAAACAAAACAGTCAAGGTGTTTTTTCTGTCTGACTTTTCGTTTGTTTTAGCTTCTTGTAGGTAGATTACTTCCTGAACTTTTGCTTTATATTTCTTCCGATACAATGGAACTGTGATTCCTACTTTAGGAAACATAAATGCATCTTGACCAGCATTGGGTGATGTTGAGCTTCCCTCGCCAATGAATGTATAGTCAAAGCCAATGTTAAATTGAGGCAAACCCTCTTTGGAAGCTACTTGCTGACGATATTGTAAATCTTCAATTTGATAGTCGAATGCAGCTAATGTGTTGTTATTCATTAAAACACTATCCAAAGCTAAACGTTTGTCTAAAAATTCAACTCCCGTCAACTTTTCAACCATTTGAATATTGGAATTCACATCAACATTTAAGAAACTATTGAATTTAACCGACAAGACTTGCGCATTATCCTTTAATAGTGCCAACTGATTTTCAAGGTCGTTAATCTCCATTTGCACCCGATAGGCATCAACAGCGGAAGCCGAACCCGATTGAACTTTGATATTTGCTAAACCTTTAAATGAGGCTAATATGTCGATGTTCTCAATAGTTATATCTATTGCCTGATTCATAAAATACAAGTTGTAATAGGTAGATTTAACATCATAGAACAGCTTAGATTTAGCTTCCTCAAATACTTCGTATTTAGCCTTTGCCATTGCTTCAACTGAATTTTCACGAGATGACAATGTTCCAAACCAAGGAAACATTTGCGAAGCCGATATTTTAGCTTGCTGTGGGCCAACTCTTGTTTCAACAG
>JBFHES010000431.1:0-2093 GCA_041584015.1 Bacteroidales bacterium | reverse complement strand
CATAAAACTGTTCGCACCATATTCAAGTGTTTTAGCATCATAACCTAATAAAGTTAGGAAAGCCGCTACAGCTGCACTGTGATGTCCGCCGTAGCAATACACAACAATTGTTTTGTCGAGAGGCAATGTTTTCAAATCTGTTGTGCGCTTTAACGATTGCTTGGGTAGGTAATTAACAGCACCTTTAATGTGCCCTGCTTTGTACAGCTTCTCCGGCCAATATGAAATGATGTAATAGTTGTCAGTATTTGCCATTAACTCGTCAGTAGTTATGCTTTTCTCTGTATATGGAATATTAAGCAGATCAATACATCTTTTTTCGAGTGCTTCGGCACAAGTAGATTCGCAGGTTGGGAAATGAGGATATGCAACCGCTTTGGCCTTCTCAACTGTGTTGGTGTCGAGGGTAATGGTTTTTGAAGCATCAATAACTTTTCCCCAATATTGTTGGTAGTAGTCATTGTTCCATCCGCTCATTCCGAATTTTAGAGCGTGAATATTAGCGTAACCCAAATGGCGTAACATCGATGCAACATAAGCACTTTGGTTACCGGTATTATCAACTAAAATAATCTTGTCGATTTTCGAAGGAATTATGTCCTTAATTAAATAATTGATGATGTTTTTTTGATCAACATTTACAGCACCTTCAATATGACCATTTTTATAATCGGCCGCACTTCTTAAGTCTACCAGATGGATGTTTCCTGAAAGTTCTTTATGAACCGCTTCAGCTTTGATTACCCATGGAGCACTGCTCGAGTTAATCACATCCGTATTCCGCTCAAGGTGCTTGATTAAATAATCAAATCCGTTTACCTCTTCAATAACTGTATTTGCTGTATCCGTTTGCTTTGTATCTCCTGAACTACATGAGGTGAATATTCCAAGCAATAAAACCGCAACAATTAATAATGAATTTCTCATAACATTGATATTTACCGAGTCGTAATAAATTGCTGCAAGCATTTATTTCCCATTGCAGCGTTCTAGTTAATTATCTTTAGCAACCGCCCTGAGGACCTTTCTTTTTCTTCTTTTTGATGATCTTCTTAGCAGTGGTCTTTCTAGCTGCACTTACACCGCTGCCAGCTGTTTCTTTTACAATTTTTGCATAGTCGTATTTAGCTTTCTCATCTTCATATACAAGTTTGGTAGCCAATGAATCGTGGTTAATGTAACTTGATAGTATGGAGTAACCGCCAAGCAGAATAATGTTATTCTCGTAGCCTAGCTGACGCAGCATCATCCACGGTCCACAAGCCATATCATGAGTTTCGGCATAGAGTATATTTGTTACATTAGCTTCATCTAATTGCTCCAGATTCTCTTTAGCCAATAAATGTGTCATGGGTATGTTTAGAGCTCCTTGCACGTGTCCGTTAATAAACTGGTGAGGATTACGCAAATCGATGAATCGATAAGTTGTATTATTCTCATTCAATATTTTAAACGCATCGGCAGGTTTAATAATTTCGCTTCGCTGAAGTGCTAATTCAAGCATCTCAGGGGTATCCATTGCGAATTTTAGTTCAGGTTCTTTCGTGGTAATGAAACCAAGAAGAATGATTACTACAAAAATGATTGCACCTAGCGGCAATTTGTAGGATATCTTTTTTGTGTCTTTTGGATGTGCGTATTCCATAGTTCCTTTATTTATAGATTAACAACCTCCCTGGGCGCCTTTTTTTCTTTTCTTTTTCTTGATAACTTTCTTTGGAGCTGTGGCCGACGAAGTGGCAGCAGAATTACTTGCTCCACCAAAAAACTGGCTTGCAGCTACTCTCGATTCGTAGAGGTCAAATTCATCAGATGCGTCTGATGAATTTGGCGCTTGGGGACGTAAAATGGTTTCAACCCAATTGTTAAGACCTCCTTTTAGTATGTAAACATTTTTGTATCCTAAGCGTGTGGCGAGTGTCCAGGCTTGGGCAGCATACACCGATCCGTTTGAATAAAATACTTTTGTAACAAAATCCTGATCAAGGAATCCCGCCCAGCTGGGTGAAAGCAAACTGTCGAGTGGAATATTGGTTGCACCCGGTAGTGAGTATTGCTTAAATGATGCAGTATCTCTAACATCAATTAGCAAT
>JBFHES010000430.1:0-2096 GCA_041584015.1 Bacteroidales bacterium | reverse complement strand
TATTAAAAAACAGTGTTTTGTAACACACCTAAAACATGTCATAAGTCAGAATTTACGGGGCTTTATAACCGATTGGTGTTCTATTTTTTCATATGGATAATTGTTCGCATATAAGCTTGTGATAAATAAGCGCATGTCTCGCATTTTAGTCTTTCGTTTTTTTAGCTACCTGTTTCAGAAGTTATGAAAGCTCTGTCAGTCGAAATTAACTATCTTCGCGGCTCAATTTATTCAAATAAATGATGCGCTCAGAAAAATATATAGATGATGCTATTAGTGCCGCAATAAGCGGTGGTAAAGCAATAATGGATGTTTATAAAACAGATGATTTTGATGTGGATTTTAAAGCAGATAATTCTCCATTGACTAAAGCAGACAAAGCCGCTCACATTGAAATTATGGCTGTACTTGCCAAAACCGAATATCCTGTGCTAAGCGAGGAAGGAGTTGAATTAAGCTATGATGAGCGCAGGGCTTGGAAGAATTATTGGTGTGTTGACCCGCTTGATGGGACCAAGGAGTTTATTAAGCGAAATGGTGAGTTTACAGTAAATATTGCGCTGGTAGCGAATCAGGTTCCAGTGATGGGAGTTATTTATGTGCCTGTGCTAAATGAGCTCTACATTGGCTTAACAGGTAAAGGTGCTTATAAATTGTCGAATATTTCTTCTGCTCAACCGGCAGTTACTTTTGAAGAAGTTAAACGCAATGGAACCCTATTACCATTTGATCATCAATTATCAAAATTTACTGTTGTAGGCAGTCGTTCACACATGACAGACGAAACCAAGCAATTAATTGAAAAGCTGGCAGTGGCGCATGGTGAAACCGAAATTATCTCGAAAGGAAGTTCGCTTAAGCTCTGCATGGTTGCTGAAGGTTTGGCACATATTTACCCGCGCTTTGCACCAACGATGGAATGGGATACTGCTGCCGGACATGCCATTGCATTAGCTGCCGGTTTTGAGGTTACAAGAGAGGATGGAGTAACACCGCTGCTCTATAATAAGGAAAATTTGCTTAATCCGTGGTTCATAGTTAAACCAAAGGGCATGCTGGTTTAGCATAGCTAATCTTTATGTTCCAGTTTCCCGGCGATGTATCCGGTTGTCCAGGCAGCTTGCAAATTATAGCCACCTGTAATGGCATCAATATCGAGCACTTCTCCGGCAAAGTACAATCTTTTATGAATTTTACTTTCCATGGTGCTCATGTGAATGCTATCGAGACTAACGCCACCACATGTCACAAACTCGTCGCGAAAAGTGGTTTTCCCATTTACGGTGTATTCGTCGTTAGCTAAAATATTAACTAATTTATTGAATCCTTTTTTCCCAATTTCATTCCAGTTTTTGGTAGGAACAATTCCACATTTCTCAAGTAAAAATAACCACATCCTTTCTGTTATTGCATAGGGGCGATAGTTGGCCAGTATTTTATGCGGATGTTCTTTTGCAATGTTGATTAGGGTTTCTAATATGTGTTCCGCGTTATTTTCGTTTATCCAGTTTACCTGAATTTTAAAGTGATAATCTTGCTCATTTACGTATCGTGCACCAAACGATGATAGCTTTAGGATGGCTGGTCCGCTCATTCCCCAGTGTGTGATTAATAATGGACCATCGGCTTTAAACTTTGTACCTTGTATAGTCGTCTGTACATTTTCCACAACAATGCCCATAAGTTTTGTAAGCGGATTGTTTGGGGTTTTAAAGGTGAATAGTGATGGAACCGGTTGTTCAATTTTATGACCTAATTTCTCTAACCATTCCAGACCGGACCTTTTAGGTGATCCGCCTGTTGTTACAATTACCTTATCGAATGATTGTGGCTTTATTGCTTCGTTAGTGAAGTTAAGTTTAAATTGTTCATTGATTTTCAGGATTGCTTTAACGCCAGCGTCGAGATTAATGTTGATTTTTAAACGTTTGCATTCTTTTAAGAAACAGTTAATAATGCTTTGTGAATCCTGCGAGGCAGGAAAAACACAATTATCAGACTGTGTTACCAAAGGCACCCCTCTATTCTCGAACCATCTGATTGTATCGCTTGTATTGAAAAGATGTAAGGCTTTTTTTAGTTTTTTGCCGCCACGT
>JBFHES010000429.1:0-2100 GCA_041584015.1 Bacteroidales bacterium | reverse complement strand
TGGTAGCTACTGATG
Source organism: Bacteroidales bacterium (assembly GCA_041584015.1). Classification (GTDB taxonomy): domain Bacteria; phylum Bacteroidota; class Bacteroidia; order Bacteroidales; family M50B96; genus JBFHES01. The sequence continues at coordinate 2,085 of JBFHES010000429.1, read as the reverse complement.
TTGGCGGTGGTTTCTCTATAGGTCTTGGCGGGCTGGGCTTTGTGCTTGGAATGGCTGGCTCGTGGATGCTTTTTACTGGTTTGATAGGCGCCTGGCTTAGCGCAGTTGTATTGATTCCAATTATTAGCAAACTTTCAGTTAAACATCAGTTCTTTACATTTCCACAGGTTTTCGAATACTTCTACAATTCAAAGGTTGCTTTAATAGCAGGTATTATTTCGGCCATTGGATACATTGGTTTTACCAGTTCACAGTTATTGGCTGGAGCTAAACTAGCATCTGCTACTTTCGTTGAGATAGACCTAACAACGGCGCTTATTATTATGGGAGTCATTGCCGTAGTTTATACAGGTATTGGTGGCTTGAAAGCCGTAATATATACGGATACCATCCAATGGATCATCTTGATGTCGGGGTTGGTGTTTATCGGCATTCCGGTTTCGTATTATGCCATTGGAGGAATGGAAACCATAAAAGCCACAGTTGGTCCTGAGTTTCTTTCTTTGACAAATATTACCTGGCAGCAAATAGTTAACTGGAGTGTTACCATCATTCCTATTTGGTTTGTGGGGATGACGCTGTATCAACGTATCTATGCCTCGAAAAGTGAGAAGCAAGCAAAGAAAGCCTGGTTTATTGCTGGATTGTTTGAGTGGCCACTGATGGCCTTTATGGGTGTTACGCTTGGTTTGTTCTCACGTGTGGCTTTCGAAAATAATATGTTTGCTGAGCTAGGCTATGCTGTCGGTTCGGTGATGGATGCTGAGATGGGATTGCCCATCTTATTAAATACTGTGTTGCCTGCTGGTTTAATGGGGCTCATGCTTTCAGCTTATTTCTCTGCCATCCTTTCAACAGCCGATAGTTGTCTTATGGCGGCATCCGGTAACGTGCAGACAGACATCCTCAGTAAAATCTTTAAGTTTAAAAAAGACACCAAATCGCAGTTAAGAACATCGCAGCTCGTTACCATCGTTATTGGTGTTTTATCCTTACTACTTGCATCTAGCATGTCAAATGTACTCGATCTGATGTTGTATTCATATGCCTTTATGGTTTCCGGATTGTTTGTGCCAATTTTAGTTGCACTTTACGGTAAACGCCCCAATTCAGGTGCTGCCATTTTATCAATGATCATTGGTGGCAGTACAACGGTAATATTAGTCGAATCGAAAATTGATTTGCCTCTTGGTTTGGATGCCAATATTTTTGGAATTAGTGCTTCAGCAATCGTCTACTTTCTTGCACGTAGTGTATACAAAAAATTAGAATCAAATGAATAGGAGTTCTCTCATAACGCTTAATGAGAAGTCGGTACAAAATAATGTTGCCTTCTTGCGAAAGAAACTTGGTAAGAACGTCAGAATTTCGGCGGTTGTTAAAGCCAATGCTTATGGACATGGAATTGAACAGATTGTTCCTTTATTTGAAAAGTATGGGATCGATCATTATTCAGTTTTTGATTATAGTGAAGCGGTGAGAGCATATGAAAGTCTTTCGGGCCCAAGTACCATTATGATTATGGGCTGGATTTCTGATGATGACATGAAAGATGTGATTGAGAAAGGTTTTGAGTTTTTTGTGTTCAATCTGGAGCGCCTAGAAATTGCGTTAAAGTGGGCAAAACAACTCAATAGAAAAGCGCGGATTCATCTTGAAGCGGAAACCGGAATGAACCGCTCGGGCATAAATCGCGAAACATTAAATGAGGCGATATATCTGCTGAAGACAAATGCAAGGTATTTTGAGCTTGTTGGATTTTGCACACATCTTGCCGGTGCCGAAAGTATTTCGAATCACGTGCGCATTCAACAGCAGCTTAAAGAATATCATAAAATGTTGGCCATACTTAGTGCTTACGAAATTGTACCACCTTGCAAACATGTGGCTAATTCTGCCGCAGCATTTGTCTATCCTAAAACAAGAATGGACTTGGTGAGGATAGGTATCATGATGTACGGATTTTGGTCGAGCATCGAAACATTTATTAAATATGTAAACAACAAAACGAATAAAACCGATCCTTTGGATAGGATTCTCGGATGGCAAAGTCAGATCATGTCGATTAAAGAAATTAAAACAGGC
>JBFHES010000428.1:0-2105 GCA_041584015.1 Bacteroidales bacterium | reverse complement strand
CTAATCTGGTTTGGGGCACCAATTCCATTATTAACATGATAATTGGAAAACTGCACAGCGGTAGCAGAATCCAGAGGCTCTGAAATTTGTAGTACTAATCCTAATGGCAAACTAATGTTTAGCTGTGTAATGCTTGGGGCAATGGTATCGACAATGATATCGCCCACATAAAAGTCATCGAAATAAAATTTTTGTGCATTGCTGCTGGTATATTTACAAAACAGCCCGAACCAGCTGCTTACTGTATGTGTAATATCAAGTGCAGTTCCTTCGAGCGAATAATCTGTTCCTCCTGAAATATCTGAAAACAACTGCCAGTTTCCGGAATCATCACGAAGTACACGAATACCTATTGTATTAACAGAGCCGCCGCAATGCGCATTAATACCATCAATAATCAGCGTATGATCATCACCATCTTGTCGATACAAGTCGATGCTGTCATCTGCGCCGGTTTCGCCAAAACGTAAATAATAACCGTTAAGTGGCCCTTTAAAATTTTGACTATCGCTAACGAGGTACACCCTCAGCAAATTATTATTTGATGGGGCAAAGGCCAGCTTTACCCAAAAATTCCACTCCGTATTATCAAGCATTTGGTTAGCTGTGTATAACATGCTTGTATCTGCATCGCTGGCGTAAAGCCGCAACAGAGCATCATTGCTAACAATAAAACGAGCAGTATCGCCAAGCCATGCGGGATTAGCGCCAAGCTCCAAATCGTCGAAACCATCGGTAAACTGTGCAAATAAATGTATCGGCATCAAAAGGAATAACAATAGTTTTTTCATGAGTGCCAAAAGTTAAGTAATTGAATGTTAATACTAATACTGTTCTTTACAATTAATGCTACTGGGGTTATAACTAAGCCAAATGGGGACTATTAAAATTTAGAACGTTATTGTGTTACAATTTAAAAAATAATCGCATCACACGAAAGGCATATGTGTAATATCTTTATTTTTGTGCGCAATGCAGAATGAATTTATTGAAAAAATAGGCGAGATTGGTGAGGTGCGATTTGTGAAAAGCGCAAAGGCAAAACGTATTAATATTTCTATAAAACCAAACAAAGGTGTACGTGTTGCCATTCCCAAACGAGCATCAATAAAAGCTGCCAAGGCATTTGTTATTCAAAAAGAAGAGTGGATTATTAAACATCTGGAAAAAATTAAGGTAGCGGCACCGCAGCTTACTTTTGATGAAAATACCACATTTAAAACAAGAACACATACACTATCAATAGAGAAAGAAAATCGCGACAACCTGAATGCACGCGTTGAGCCCGGCCATGTTAAAGTTAGTATACCCGATTATATTGATGTACGAAACGAGGAAGTGCAGAAATTCATAAAGCACGCTTTAACTGAAACGCTACGAACAGAAGCTAAAAGCTATATTCCAGGCAGAATATCTGAATTGGCAAATAAACATGGCTTTAGTTTTAATGCCCTCCGATTAAAAAACATGCATACACGTTGGGGCAGTTGTTCAGCCAGAAACAACATCAACCTAAGTATTCATTTAATGCTCTTGCCCGATCATTTAATTGATTTAATCATATTACACGAGCTTTGCCATACCGTGCATAAAAACCATGGTCCTGACTTTAAAAACTTATTGAACGAAGTAAGTGGCGACCGTGTTGGTTTAGAACGTGAAATGAAAACACACAGGATGCTATTAAAATAGATCGCGCGAGTTTTCAGCAAATTGTATCTTTACACGGATTTTAAAAATGAGCTTATGAAGATTGTACTTGTTGGCGCTACAGGCCTGGTTGGAAGAGAAATGATGAAGGTATTGGAGGAACGTAATTTTCCAATAACGGAGTTTATTCCTGTTGCCAGCGAAAAATCTGTTGGCAAGCAAGTAAGCTTTAATAATAAGTTGTGGACAATTATTAGCATGCAAGATGCTATTGCACGCCACGCCCACATTGCCCTGTTTTCTGCCGGAGGAAATACCTCTCTTGAGTGGGCTCCGGAGTTTGCCAAGCATGGTACAACGGTTATTGATAATTCATCGGCTTGGCGAATGGATCCGGACAAGAAATTAATTATTCCGGAAATTAATGCCAGCGAGCTTGGTCCCAACGATAAAAT
>JBFHES010000427.1:0-2145 GCA_041584015.1 Bacteroidales bacterium | reverse complement strand
GCGATGATATTTCTGTATCCTATTTTGGACCAAGCCTTTCGTTTCGATTATTTGATAAAAAGATGAAAAATTCTCTTGTGGCAGGTATTTCAGTAGGTTATGTGAGCTACAATAATAATGTAATAATTATTGATGATTACAGCATGAAAGGAGGAACCGTAGGTGTGCAAATGGATTTTGGCTATGATATTAAAATTTCGAAGGAGCTAATGGTAGGCGTGCAGGTATCAACATTAAATGCAACCTTAACTGCTTACGATTGGGATGATGGAGAAACGGTTGAAAAAGTAGTATTAGATATTGAGGAATGGGAGTCTTTGAGCCGAATGAACTTCTCTGCGGGCATTCGTTTCTCTTTTTAGAATACTCATGCACTTTATCTAAAAGCACTTAGCTTAAAAGCCGTACTGTCACTGTTATTAAACATGAATCAAGGTGCGATATATCACTTTTACAGCATCTCGCAAACGGTGCATTGATGCTAAGGTACGAGCATTCAGATTCTTAAGATAGCTTAATACTACTCCGATAAAAACACCGCAAGAGACACTCCTTATGCGGAATAATTCTGAATACCGTTTCATGGGAATTATCTGCATTCTGGTATTAAATATTCCCTATTTTCGCGCACATTTTATTCAAAAATTAAACAAAATGCAGAACGTCAAATTAGGAAATCCGGCAGTTGTAGGATTAGCAGGATTCGGTTTAACAACACTTTTATTGCAGTTCCATAATATTGGAATTTGCGGACTAGGTCCTATCGTGGTTATGGGATTTGTTTTTGGAGGATTAGCGCAATTAATTGCAGGCCTAATGGAGCAGAAAACTGGTAATAACTTCGGCTTTGCTGCCTTTACAAGTTATGGTGCTTTCTGGATTGGACTTGGAATTATTTGGATTCTAAATCACTTTGGTGTTTACTCATCAAATGGTAATGATGTAGGATTATATCTTGTTGCCTGGACCTTTTTAACCTTCATTTTCTGGATCGCATCAATGTTTGTGCATTCGGCAATGGCTGTTACCTTCTCATCTTTATTAATTGGTTTTATCCTTTTAGATTTCGGTCACTTTGGATTTCCAAAAATGAATGTTGTTGCAGGTTTCGTATTAATTTTCTGTGCGCTTTCTGCATGGTACATGATGGCTACAATTATTTTAAATGATGTTTCGGGTAAAGAAATTTTAAAATCAGGTAAGCCTTGGATTAAGAGTAAAAACTAGCAACGCAAAGTTGCAAAAAAAATAGTAGAGCACCATTGTACATTACAATGGTGCTCTTTTAGTTTTAGAAGATTGATATGCCAATCTTAGGTCGGTTCATTACTTTATTTAATCAAGTTCATTCGTTTAGTATTACTGTAGTTTGGTGCTTTTATTCTATAAAAGTAAGTACCAGCTGGCAGTCTAGATGAATCGAAGTTAATGGCATGTATACCCTGCTCGTAATTATCAGCAGTAAGTTTTGCAACCTTATCGCCTAGAATGTTAAATACGTCGAGTTCTATGAACGTTGCTTTCGGAACGTAAAACTTAATTTGGGTTTCGTCTCTAAATGGGTTCGGAATGTTCTGATAGAGTAGGTAGGCCTCATTGTTTCCAATGAGTGCAGCTTTCTCTGCCATTGCTATCCCGTTTACCTCATAAGTTGAGTTACCTTCTGCCCAGCTATTGATTTGTAACAATTCTTCAGTTTGGCTGGTAGGGTGCCAAATTCGAATAATAAATTCCTCATCTGTTTGCAAACCGTCTGTGTTCAAGGAGTATTCATCGTTACCCCACGCACTAATGGCAACAAAACCACTTTCGTATACTGAACTTCCCACAAGCTGGTTAGATTCTCCAAAAACACCAATCTCATCACCAACTTGTAATAGTGGCTCAATTAGTGAAGCTGGTAGACCGATGGTCATGTTGTTTCCAGTATTCGCATTACGTTTGTAATATGAAGGCTGCATTTGCATACTCAGTTTAACTGAAGGATTTGTGCATTGGTAGTAAAATGAGTTGGAATTGCTCATTTTTGCTTGATATCCTTCACCTGGATTTAAAGTAGCAATTTGATTTACAAATGGTGGCCAATAAACTTCGCCAGCTCCATTTTTAACAATGATGATATCGGATAATATTCCTGCAAGAATT
>JBFHES010000426.1:0-2158 GCA_041584015.1 Bacteroidales bacterium | reverse complement strand
GTGAGTTTTTTGACGAAACGGTTTGCTGCTTGATTGACATTGAATAAAGACTGCTTGCTCTGTTTAAATTAGCTGTTTAACAAAGGTAACCCATAAATAAGGAATAGTCAAATTTAATTTCGATTATTAAATTTTGGGCACAAGAATGATGTTGAAAATTCTGGTTGCGTATTTTAATATGTTCCTATGCAGACTGGAAAAGAGTGTGCTGGTAAGCTGGTGTTAATAAATTAGCATGATTATTTGTTCAAGCCATTTGGCGTCTACTTCGTCAAAAGAATTGGTTGTTTTGCTATCTACGTCTAATACTCCGATTAGTTGGCCTTCTTTGTTTTTTACAGGTAATACAATTTCCGACTTAGATAGCGATGAACATGCAATATGACCGGGAAACTGCTCCACGTCATCAACTAAAATGGTTTTTTGCTGATTAATTCCGGCCCAACAAACGCCTTTGTCTTTTGCCAATTCCATGCAAGCAACAGGTCCCTGATAGCTTCGCACCAACAAACGGCCATTCACTAAAAAGTAAAAACCAGTCCAGAAAAAATAATCAAATTTGTGGTGAAGTAGCGATACAATAGTTGCCATGCGTGATTCAGGATCTTCGCATTTTGGCAATAGTTCATTTTTTAATTGATTGTATATTCTTTCGTATCGTTTGCTTTTAGTAGACTTATTCATTCAATTTGGCTTTAGTAAACTTGGCTTCTATTAGCTAACAAACATAACAACAAAAAATCTGTTTGCCGCAAGGCAACCATTTGAATTTAAAATTGACTTAGCTAAAAGAAGCAAACACTCTTTACTAACTTTATGCCCTTATTATGAAAACTATCTACGTTATTGTTCTCTTCTTGTCTATAGTTCTGCTCGATGCAAATGGGCAAATCATTATTCCTGCAGATACCACTGTTTGCGGCGGAACAACACTAGTTGTAAGTGCAAGTGTTGATTCCCTTTTACCTGATTCTACATACTATACAGTTGATACCATTCCATTTGCGCCAGAGCCATTTACCAATGGTGTATCTGTTAGTCCTAATTTGTCAGATGATCAATTTTTTGGTCCTTTTAATATTGGATTTGAGTTCAGTTTTTATGACTCTGTATATACCCAATTTTATGTTGGGACAAATGGATGGATGGGGTTTGAGCCTACTCCAAATAGTAATTATGATTCCTGGAGGATAGATACAATTCCGAGCTTATTCAATGATGTCGGTTCACCAATTCCAAGGTCTTGCATAATGCCTTGTTGGCGTGACTGGCATACTGGTACAGCATTAAATCCATTTATTACCTACAAGCAGCTTGGGGTGGCTCCATTCCGAAGATTGGTAGTTGAGTGGAGTACAACCTTGTATGGCTGTTCTAATAATCTTGGGTATTTTCAGGCGGTAATCTATGAGTCAACAAATATTATAGACAATCATTTAATTAATGTTCCTTTTTGTATGGTTTGGCCCCCGGTAGGAGCCGGTATGCCTGGCGGTGGCGTGCAGGCCATACAGAATACTGATGCAAGTAAGTATGTGGTTGTACCCGGGAGAAATGATACTCCATGGGCTGCCTATAACGAAAGTTGGAGGTTCTCGCCGCAAGGCTTGGGGCCCAATACAGCTATTAACTGGTTGGATGCAAATATGCAATTGATAGCTGATACAGCATTGCTCTCACAGGTAATGAATGGAAGCACTACCTTATATTGTGAATTGACAACCTGGGCTTCAACTTTTATTGATTCTTTAAATGTTGAGGTGTGGAGCTACGATACCCTTTTACAAGAGATTAATGAGATGAAGTGTTATGGTGATGAGGCGCTGGCTACAGTGCTTGTTGATAATGCAATGGGTGCAGTGTTTTTTGATTATAGCTGGTATGATGTTAATGGAGTGCAGCTGTCATCTGCACAAAGTGCTAATAGCTATGATGAAATTCTAATTAGTGAACCAGGCCTCTACTATGCTAACGTTACGGATTCATTGTCATGTAATAGCCTTCAGATGATATTTAATATTATTGAGCCTGATTCGCTTCATTCAAACCCTGTGATAACTGATGTGCAAAGTGCAACTTTGCCAGGCGAAATAAATCCTCAAATTAGTGGAGGTACGCCTCCTTATGATTATCTCTGGTCGACGGGAGAAACGGTGAC
>JBFHES010000425.1:0-2196 GCA_041584015.1 Bacteroidales bacterium | reverse complement strand
GTTTCAGCATGTTTTCCAAACCCTATAGTTGAAATAGGTCAGGTCAATCTGCATCTGTCTGAAAGTAAAAAGCTACAACTTACTGTGAGCGATGTAAATGGAAGAGTTCATTTAAAGGAGCATTACGATTTACAAAAAGGGAAGCATTCATTCTCATTCTTCCCGGGCAGTGAACGGCTTTATTTACTTCGTGTGCAGACCGATGAAGACTGTCAGACAATTAAAATATTTAATGGCTCGGATTTAGCTGGTACTTGCTCATTAGCGCATAACATTGATTTGGTACCCAGGTCTAATTTGAAATCAGTAGATAATATCACCAGCTTCATTTATAATTCAGGTGACAAACTTAAAGTAACGGCTTCTTCAAATTTAGGCAACCGAACAATTACCTGCACACCACAAAATGACCAAACCTATTATTTTAGTTATACAGGGAATACGTGTCCGGGTGTGCCAACTGTTACAGATTTTGAAGGAAATACCTATAATACAGTTAAAATAGGGACGCAGTGTTGGATGAAAGAAAACCTAAAAACAACAAGGTACAGTAATGGCTCAGGAATAAGTAATGTTACTAATAACTCGAGTTGGGAGAACCTTACAAGCGGAGCTTATGCATGGTTTAATCATAATGCTAGCTATAAGGATATTTATGGCGCCCAATACAACTGGTTTGCAACAATCGATGCCCGTGGACTTTGCCCGAATGGTTGGCATGTACCTGTAAAGGATGACTGGGCCATTTTAAAGAATTATGTTTGGGATACCAGTGACTTTTATGCCAATGAATTGAAGTCGAGTAGGCAAGATGGCTCGCCGCTGGGAGGACATTGCAATACAAATGAACATCCGCGTTGGGATGCAAACGCTACGCATAATGGTACCGATGATCATGGCTTTTCGGGGCTACCTGCTGGATCGCGCGACTTTAACGGTCAATTCGACGATTTAGGAGGAAAGGCTATCTGGTGGACTGCTACAGAAACATCAAATTCATCTGCCTGGTATTATGGTCTAAATTACAATAAGGGTAAAGTTTATGTGGTAGGCACATCCAAAGAATATGGCTTTAGCGTACGCTGTATTAAAGACTAATACAGCCAGGTAATGTAGATCTAAATGTTTTAATAGTGCATGAACAATAAAACACTACAAAAGAGGTTTTTAATTTTAATTAGTAACTAATCAAACTATATATTGAAATGAAGAACCTAATTTATGTATTGCTTGCATTCCTAATCGTTTTTTCAGCTTGTGAAAAAGATGAAACAAATGAACCAGAGGTAAACTCTCCACAAGAGTTAGCCAGTAATTTTTATCCTTTGAAAGTTGGGAATAAATGGATCTATCAATCCTATCGCTCAGATTCGTTAGATTTAAATTATGAAAGCTACTCCATTGATACTATTGAAGTAATTAGAGATACATTGGTAAATGGCGAAATGTATTACCATGTTGAGGGCTACACATATGGCAATATGCCCTATAGCAAATATTTGAAAGTGACTGATAATTATATTGTTGATATTGATGGAGTAAAACAATTGTCAATACTTGATAACGGTGAGGTTCTTAGGGATTATTTAGAATTTCAGGCCAACAGCACTGATACTTTGTATTTTGGACAGCGCACTATGGTAGACTTCTACGACACGGTAAATATAGCTTTGGGCGCATTTGAAACCATTAATGCCAGATATACGGCTTATATGATTCATGATGATTTCACTACACCACATCACTTAGATAGACTTTATGCCAGAGATATTGGGCCAATTAAATATGTGGGAATGATAGTAAGTACACTTCATTATTGGAAGATGGAATTAATAGATTATGAATTAGTGAATTAGCTAGTGCTAGATTACGTCCCTACCATAAGGAACTAAAACTACTGATAATAATTCCGATTTAAATTATAACATATTAAAGCCGTTCATTTCCAGTGATGAAATGAACGGTATTTTTTTGTCAACCTACGCAAATACATAAATGTAAGCTTAATTGTTTATAAAGTTGCCTTGTTATCATCATACTAACAGGTGTTAAGTAGGTATTTAATAGCTGTTAAAAATATATTTAATAGTTATTAAAACTGGAAATACTGCTTTGTATGCATGTTATTATTAATGGATTTTCACTAACTTAAGGGTGTATTTGTAATTATTAATACAAGTAAGCACTTTACTAATT
>JBFHES010000424.1:0-2198 GCA_041584015.1 Bacteroidales bacterium | reverse complement strand
TTGAGGTTCAGAGAAATATCCACACCGACCAGTCTCGATGCTATCGCCTTTAATTCTTCGACATCTTTCATAATATTCAATTTTTTGTTTAGCTTTCTGTTTTATCTTGCCTAGGTGTTGGAAGTTCCGCCCCTTGGCTGTAATCATCTCTCGGCTGCATAGCGCATAGATTGCGCGATAGTCTGATTCGTTCATAGTTAATTATTTACATCTAGTCAAATAAGCAGGGAAAATCATCCTTTGCCCTTGTAAATCCCTTCTCTTTGATTTCAGATATTTGCTTTTTTCTTAGTTCGTAATACTCATTTGAATCCTTATAGAAGTCTTTCTTTATTTCAAAGCCGTATGGTTTGCGATTGGTTTCAAGTGCTGCAATTAAAGTGCTTCCACTTCCAGCACAAGGATCAATTACAATGTCGCCTTCATCTGTGAATATTTCAATCAGCTTTTTTAGTAGGTTGACAGGTTTTTGTGTAGGGTGTAGCTTTGGCACTTCTTTACCATCTTTTACCCAGTCAATACAGTTGAATATCATCTTTCCGTTATTGTTAAATTTCGGCAATTTTTGACGATAAAATAATAAACCGTATTCGCAATTTCCTACAATCTTCATATTTGCCTTTAATACCTGAGCTGAAAAGTTTTTTCTAAATACAAGGTTAATGTAGTTGTTGAGACCGTACCTTTTGGCTAGTTCTATAAGCTGGAATTGTTGGTCAAATGCGCAGAACACTATCATTGCAGGTGCTTGTCCTACTCCTTTAGGCTCTTTTTTAAGCATCTTACTACAGAAGTGCATAAACTCTGCAGGCTTGAAATTCTTATCCGTATCAAAGAACTCTTTACCAGCAAGGTCGCTCTCTCCATTGCTATTGTCCCCGTCTTCATACCACGCAGGATTTGAAGCATAAGCGTTATTACCTAAGTTATAAGGAATATCAGCAATTATAAGTTGTGCTTTCTGTATTCCGTAAGACTTAAAATTTTGGAAGTGATCGTTTATAAACATAGTTTTTTTGTTTTAAATGTTCGATGCAAAGATAACTATAATTATTTAATGCGCAAATAAATTTACAGTTAATGACTAAAAAATGCGAATCTTACATAGCCTCTACTTTTATAACAACGTTTTCAACAGAACCTTTACGTGATGTTATACCTCCCAAGTCGATAATGTCCCATTTATCATCTTCAAATATTATGTCCTCAATCATTTTGACCATTGCAATACAATTGCTTGCATCTAGTGGCCTCGCCTTAAACGTGAAGTTGTAATGTACCACGTATTTATTAGACTTGCTTAAAACGTCTTTAAATTGGCTTTTAACAATAAGCTTGTATTGCTCTTTTAGTTTTTGTCTGTACGTCCAATGTTTACCAGCATACCACTGATTTAAACTTACCTTTGGCAATCTGTTTAATACTATCTCCTGCTGCATATCTCTTGTAGTTTAATTTGGAAATCTTTGCATCCTGATTCGTTATGCGCTTTATTGTGACAATATCGGCATAGGGCAATCAAATTGCTTGCTTCATCAGTTCCTCCTTGAGACTTATATATTACGTGGTGAATATCAACGGCAGGAGCATTACACACCTCACACATTATATTGTCAGCTATTGTGTAATCAAATGCTTTTAGGTAGTTCTTTTTATACTGCTTCATCTCTTATGCTCTCTATTGATGGAAATTCTATGCTTATACTAAACAAGCGCGCAAACATTACCATTATCATCTCGACAACTTCTGAAAACTCTTTTGTGTTGAGTCTTTTTTTGTTCGGGAACATTACACTTTGCAATGACTTCCAATAGACGTGATAGAGTAAATCCTTAGTATATTTATTGCTCAGCTTCTCAGTGACTTGATACTCTTCACCTCGATTGTTTAGTTCATTGGCTACCATTGTAAGGTATAACCATCTTGCAGCGTTTTGAGGCAGCGTACGGGCATCTATCACCTCGTCTAGTTCAATAGTAGCACATTTGTCTAATAGTTGATTAAACTGCTGCTTTGCCAGCTCTCTTCCTTGATATGTTTTTGTATTGTATCGCATTTAAAAGAACCACAACACAACGGCATTGTACAGAAATTCTAACACGATGAATATAACGCCAGATGCAACAAAAGGAAGTCCCCAGCTTGCATTTTTGTATTCCTTATTCTTGATAAATACTCCGTACATTGATGCAATTAT
>JBFHES010000423.1:0-2215 GCA_041584015.1 Bacteroidales bacterium | reverse complement strand
GGGTTAAGCTCTTCCTTGTAATAAGTCGTAAGTATCACCTTAAATGTGTCATCTTCGCTTTCGCGATAGAGGATGCTTGTTTCTAATCCATCAATGGCCATTGCTACACGCAATTTACCTGCATGGTCGGTCATCCATCCCTGGTAATTTCCAGGATTTTCAGCCAACATGGTTAATTGGCCGGTATTGATATTTAAACGATATGGGTCGAAAATTTTCGCATCACGCTTATTTAATCCAATGATGATTTCATTTTCGTTATCTTCTAAATCATCAATAAAATTTGTTTTCACACCTTCAAAATCGGTAAGACCAATAAGGTTGCTTCCATCAATATCAACACCAAAAAGCTTGTAGTTCTCATCGCCACCACTATCTTTTAAATACAGAATGCGCGAGTTATTGGCCCACATATATCCGGACAGATCGCGTTCGGTTTCAAAAGTTAATTGCTTTGCTTCATCTGTTCCGATTTCTTGAATGAAGATATTCATACGATCCTGATAAGGAGCTTTGAATGAAAAATATTTTCCATCAGGAGAAATCTGATAACTTGATTTATCAGGATTTCTAAAGAAATCTTCTAAGGCAATGCTTGGAATATCCGAGGTAGTTTTAGTTTTTTTAGCTTCCATGTTACAAGAGGAAATGAGCAGTACGACGAGCAATAACGAGCCGAACCAGGTTAATAAATTTTTCATAATACTAATTTTTAGAGGTTTGGTAACAAAGGTATTAAATATTGACGAGTGCAAATAATTTCGTTTAAGGAATACTGCATCAAAAAAAAATCAACCGTAAATACTCCTCTATCTACTTATGAGCAATAATAAACAAAGGGCTTGATGATACATCAAGCCCTTTGTTTATCCGGTGTTGTATTTTTTTAAATTCCCGGTAAGGCTTTTAAAATTGAACTGATCTTCCCTGACGGACGTTCAGCACTTACGTTTATCATATTTCCTTCCATATCAATCAGGATAAATCTTGGTATGGACTGAATCAAGTAGTTTTTTGCAATATCCGACTTCCAATCATTTGGAGCTATTAATTGATAACCGCTAAGATTTTCGTCAGCAACCATGTTTTTCCACTTCTCATAATCGCGTTGGTTATCAACCGACACACTAATGAACGAAATGTTGTTATCATGGAACTCGTGCTCCAGAACTTTTAAAAATGGAATCTCACGCACACATGGTCCACACCAGGTAGCCCACACATCAATGTAAACGTACTTGCCCAGAAAGTCTTCAAGTTTGTATTCTTTGCCGTCGACATCAGAAGCAGTAAACGAAGGAGCTTTCATGCCTTTAGCAAGTTGATCCCATCTTGCTACGGCGCTTTCAATTTTCTGAATATAGACGGTATTGCTAACATGCTCTTTAAAAAAGGCTACTGCAGCATCCAGATCATTGGGCCCTGAATACTTAATATGATCGTTCAAGGTATTAAACATGAATTTACTTCGTAGTTCAGCATTTGTAAATACCAACTTTGTTGCTTTTAACTCAGCATTCAAATAGCCATTTGGCTCGTCTTCATTTACATTTAAGTCCTCAACTTTTTTAGCGATCAGCGATCCGGCAAAACGCTCAACTTGTTCTATGGAATGGTATACATTATTGTTTACATCAATATTATTAACGAAGTTGTAATAATCCGCAGGCATTTCTGGTGCTTCCTCTAATTGTGCAAAATAAGCATGATAGGACGGATAATTCATTTTATTGCTTGCCCAGGTTGCAGTGGCTTTTACCTTTAGCAAATCGATAAAATTAGCATCCAGATCGGTGTTTGCTTTAGCGCTTTCAATAAAAGCCATATCACTCTGCTTTAGTGAGTCATTGGCCAACATAAACAAATCGAATGACAGGCCGTGTAAACCACGCATGGTCATTGTACTTTCGCGATTATCATATGCTTTATAGAAGTTATTTTGCCCAGCAAGTGACCCGGTAAATATTGCCGAATCTACCAAGGCATCGGCATCCGAAACGATATTCAGGTCTGCACCCGGAACCATATAAATGGTTGCACCGTTGCGTTTGTGTCGCAAACTTAAAAACTGTGCTGCATCAAGCTCAAAGCTATGTGTAAACATGCCCTCAGTATCAACGCTCAGCGTATCTGTTTTATCTCCATTGTTCAGGAGCAAGGCATACTCGCCCAGGTTGGTAATTTTACCCGACAATACTGTTTTTACTGATTCCGT
>JBFHES010000422.1:0-2231 GCA_041584015.1 Bacteroidales bacterium | reverse complement strand
GGTAACAACCGCCAGCACAGTAACCAACCAGCTAAAGCCATTATCGAAATAGGCGAGCAAGCTTCCAAGAATAATGGAGCTCAAGGCAAGCGGTAAGGTTCGTAAGCGAAAAGCGTGAATCCAGGCTTTATATTTAGTCATGCGCCAACTTTATGGAAATTTTGGATATTTGTGAAAATCAGGATCACGTTTCTCCAAAAAGGCATGTTTACCTTCCTGCGCTTCTTCGGTGAGATAATAGAGCAAAGTAGCATTTCCTGCCAGCTCCTGTATACCTGCCTGTCCGTCAAGTTCGGCGTTTAATCCCATTTTAATCATACGCAATGCCATCGGACTACGCATCATCATCTTCTTGGCCCATTCAACAACCGTATCCTCTAGTTGCTCCAATGGAACTACCTTGTTCACTAAACCCATATCGAGTGCCTCAGCCGCTGAGTACTGATCACACAAGAACCATATCTCTCTTGCTTTTTTCTGACCAACAATACTTGCTAAATAGGAAGAACCAAAACCGGCATCGAAGCTACCAACCTTTGGCCCGGTTTGTCCAAAAATGGCATTCTCCGACGCAATAGATAAATCGCAAATTACATGTAATACATGACCGCCGCCAATAGCATAACCATTTACCATTGCCACAACTGGCTTAGGCATAGATCTAATTTGCTTTTGCACTTCAAGTACATTTAGTCGAGGCACTCCATCTTTTCCAATATAGCCTCCATGACCTTTCACATTCTGATCACCACCACTACAAAAGGCTTTGTCTCCTGCACCGGTTATTACAATTACATTAATGCTCTGATCTTCGCGGCAAATGCGCAGGGCATCACTCATTTCACCTGTGGTGGTTGGGGTAAATGCATTGTAATAGCGCGGACGGTTAATTGTAATTTTACCGATTCCCTCGAACGATTCAAACAGAATCTCTTCGTACTCTTTAATGGTTGTCCAGTTTCTTACTGACATATTATTGTTTCTTTAAATATTTAAAATAGTTTTTTAAAATCTCACCATTCTTCTCGTTTGGTGTAAAGATTTCTAAAATTTCTGGTCGATCTTTAATTTCAAAAAAGTTGCTTAGGCTCTGCTTCAAATCAACAAGATTATTACAACTTTTATAGTTGATATTAAACGATCTTGCAATTCCTTCAGCAGGGTAATTATGCTTGGTCTCAAAAAACTCTTCCAGCTCTGGTAATTGCGATGGACCTTCGATAAATCGGAAAATCCCGCCACCGGAATTATTTATAACAATGATCTTTAAATTTGGTTGAAGATGTGCGTTCCAAAGAGCATTTGAATCGTAAAAAAAACCCAGATCGCCCGTTATCAAAACCGTAAGCTTATTATTTACATAGGCAGCACCAGCAGCTGTAGAAGTACAACCATCTATGCCACTTGTTCCTCTGTTGGAATTAAACGACAACTCTTTGCGCTGACGAAACAATTGTACGTAACGCACGGGCGTACTATTGGCCATTTGCAAGTTTGTCTCAGCTGGCAGCTTTTCAATAATTGTTTCAAACACCTTTAAGTCGGAATACTCAATTGACTTAAGATATTGCAAATGCATTTCTTCGCTAATGCAATATCTATCCACCCATTTATTTCTATAATCAGATGACACAATAATTTCCAACTTCGACATCTCCTTAAAGAAATCGACAGGCTTTAGCGGGATTATCTTCGTGAGATTCTGGTAGGTATCAATGGCATGACCCGACTCATCGACATGCCAATTTTCCAGAGGACCATTCTTACGCATAAATGCCTTCACCATTTTTGAGATAACTCTATCGCCAATTGTCACCAATAAGTTTGGTTTAAAGGCCGCGATCTCTTCTGGCTGAATGGTTGCAAGCACCTTATCTATGCATTGTATAAAACGCTCACCATATAAATTCGAGGTTGTCTCGGTAAGTACCACAACCGATGGATCTTCACTTAGCTGATTGATAACCTTATTCAATTCATCATCCATTGGGAGAACACCTGTAAGAATAATCTTCTTTTCAAAGCCTTGCCATTGTTGTTGTAAAGAAATTAAATCCTTAGCATCAATATGTGAAGAGGTTGCTAATCGCTCGATAATCTTAGGGTTTGTTTCAACCTTACTTACCTCAGCATACAAGGGCTCTTTAAATGGTACATTTATATGTACCGGTCCCATTGGGGCCTGCATGGCCAAATTAAAGGCTTCAGAAATTACACGATCGTGATACCAT
>JBFHES010000421.1:0-2236 GCA_041584015.1 Bacteroidales bacterium | reverse complement strand
GTACAAAGATCTTCTGGTGTCATGTTAGCATAGGCCTTAAAAGCACCACGGTATCCGTCGTGTGCAATGTATTCACCTATGTCATCAGGATTAATACGACCACACTCATCGAGTACTAAACGCAATTGTCTTTTGTAAAATGGAATATCAGACTGACCTTTGCTTTTCTCTTGTGTTGCAGGATTTACATACAGAAAATCTTCAATCACCTCGTTGTTCACAATCGTAACATTTACAATTTGCTCTACGTTTTCCGGACGTACCTTCACGTATAAAATATTATCCGGGTAGATATTTACAAGTGGACCTTGTGCACAAAATCCCTGGCAACCACTACCAGTCACATGTACCTGATCGTTTCCATTGCATTCATGCTCATCCACCTCAAGAATCACGTCTATGTCCACGGCTTTCATGTGTTCGCAAAATGCATGGTAAACTTCCATCGATCCGTTGGCAATGCAGCCCGTACCAGCACAAACCACAATGCGCTTCTTCACATCTTTGGTTTTGCTGTCGTACCTTAATTTAATATCATCCAGTTTCATTGTTGCTGTTGTCATCTTTATTCCCCCTCTTTTTGAAGTAGCTCATCAATAATTTCTACCACACGTTTAGCCGTAACCTCACCATAGACCTGCTCATTAATAACCATTACCGGTGCTAAGCCACAAGCGCCCAAACATGACACTGTTTCAACCGTAAACATCATATCATCGGTTGTTGGTTTTGCTTTGTCAACGCCTAGCTTGTCATACAATGCCTCAACCAATGGCATCGATCCCTTCACGTGGCATGCTGTTCCGTTACAAACTTTTACTACATATTTCCCTTTGGCCTCCAGCGAGAAATGAGCATAAAAGGTGGCTACACCGTAAACCTCTGCAATGGGCATATCCAGCGCTGTGGCTACATACGACAATATTTCCTGTGGTAAATAGCGATATTCATGTTGTACCTTTTGTAAAATTGTAATGAGTCGTGACGGATTAAAATCATACTCTTCCAGAATCTTAATTACTGAATTAAAATTCCTGGTTTTTGCCTGTTCAATTTGTATTGTTGTTGTCATAGGAATTAGCTTAAATGGTTAAACTAAATTGAGAATTAATAAAGAAATTTTTCTTTATTCTTGATTTAAAGCGAGTTATATAATTAACATGATTATTTTTCATGATTTACTTAGCGTTTAAGTGGTTTTATTGATTTTCTTTTAATTGCGATTCCTGATCGTAGAGTTTCCGCACCAGGACGGCCATATTCGCATACATGGTTGTGTTTTGCACAATTACATGATCGGGCAACTTTAAGTAAGTTGGTGTTAAATTCCAGATGGCTTTAATGCCGGCCTTGACCATTAGCTCGGCAACTTTTTGCGCCACCTCAGCCGGAACAGTAAGTATACCAATGGAGATATGCAGTCTGTTTGATAAATCTGCAAACTTGTCGAGGCCCAGTACATGAACGGCTCCTATCTGCGTTCCAATCTTCTTGGTATCATTATCGAAAGCGGCAATTACTTTAATGCCGAATTCCTCCATTCCCTGATACGATAATAAGGCAGCACCAAGTTTTCCGGTACCAATAAGAAAAGCTTCGTTCTTACGGTTGTAGCCCAGGAACTCTTCCAATCCGCTAATCAGCTCGTACGTATTGTAACCAATGCGTGGCTTGCCGGTAACACCTGTGTAAGATAAATCTTTAACAACCTGTGTAGCGTCGTAATCTAAATCCCTACCAATCTGCGGAGCAGATATGTTCATCACCCCCTTGGCACGCAAGCCTTTTAGGTGGAACATATAAACCGGCATTCTGCGGAGCGTTGGCTCCGGGATTCCGGTTTTGGTTTTCGATTTATTTTTTGACTTATCCATATTGTTATCAAAATTTCACTCTGCAAATATGGTTAAACTTTTCAATAAAGAAATAATTCTTTATTTATTTTTTGATTATTTGTAGGGAGTTTAAATAAGGGAAGGATAAATGGGTCTAAGACCCGATTAAGCCCGTCGGGTGTTTCGATCAATCACATTATTAAAAATCTTGGTGACAGAGGAGAATTCATCTTGAGGGTCTTTGACCCAAGTGGCAAAGTAGAATTTGACCTACAAAACTTAATATATGGGTCTAAGACCCGATTAAGCCTACCGTGTATCACGATTGCACCAAATATTTAAAATGCCACAGTTAATTGACGAACTTTACTTTCGGGTCTTTGACCCAGGTGGCAAAGTAG
>JBFHES010000420.1:0-2243 GCA_041584015.1 Bacteroidales bacterium | reverse complement strand
TTCGGATTAATTCCGAAATTGTTTTATTGTTTTTGTTGTGGATAAACCAATTCCCATTGATAAGCTACGTTTTGGCGTGCTTCATTTGGAGAATTAAAGATTCCCACACCTGCGAAGGCAAACATTGCAGCACCTAGAAAAAAGACGCTTTGATCATTCAGTATTGAAGTTTCTACAATTATAATATAGGATATCAAATACAACATCCCTGTTATTATGCAGATCAAACTCTCTAATACGAATACTTCCTTCACTTCCATCTTCCTTTGTCAAATTCTGAAAATTACAAATTACAGGTTTGCCTAACTAGTAAAATAATACTGGTTCATAATGTCTCTTTCGTCGAATTTCTTCTTATCAAATGAATATAACATAGCAGGTTTGTGAGCTACACCTGTTTGCTTTTCCCCGAGAGGCACTACATAATTTGCTTTACTAATTTTCTTGCGAAAATTTCTCTTGTCTAATTTTACTCCAAGTATGACTTCGTACAACATTTGAAGTTGTGATAAACTGAACTTTGTAGGTAGCAACTCGAATATTGATACATTCTGAAATCGCAGATCCTTACAAAGGGCTTCACGTGCCACTTTCAAAATATTTGAATGGTCGAAAGCCATGTTGTTGGCATTTTCAATATCAATCCAACGAAGTTTATCTTTTATTTTAGACTGATCGGGACTAAGTCTGTCAATTCGAATGAGCGCATAGTAGGCAACGGTAACAACTCTATCCACCTTGGTTTGGTAATGTTTCTCGATCCATCCTTTTTCCGCTCCGGAACTGATCCTGTCAACATCTCCAAACACCTGAAACTGTTTAAGGTAAATATTTTTCAGTCCCGTAAGTTCGTTTAAAGTCCTGTAGGCTGATTCATCTAAATTTTCATCCTTTCCTAAAAGGCTTCCGGGAAGTTTAATGTTTTTCTTTTCAATTTGATCATTATCGAAAATTGCCCGCTCGTAAACAAGTATTTTTAATGCCTGTTCATCGATATCTAACCCAAAGATTACACAGTCAACAGATAAGGAGGGATTGAATTCTTTCATATTCTTAGTGTATTTTTCACACTAACAAATGTAAGTATTTTTTGCAATTCACAAACAATTTAGAATTATATAATGCACATCCTATATTTCACCTAGCATATCTTAACAAAGCAAAACAGGATTTTACAATTTAATGTGTACATTTGACACTTTCTAATCCAAGTTGATTAATATGCAAAAAGAGAATAGCCGACTAAATAATATTGCCTTGGCACTATTGACCGGAACGTTGGTCACATCTTGTGCTGTAGAAGAGAAACAAGCGCCCAATATAATTTTCATCATGTCTGATGATCATGCTTCGAGAGCAATAAGCTGTTATGGTGATAGTTTAAACAGCACTCCTAATATCGACCAATTGGCTACGGACGGTGTTCGATTCACAAATGCCTGCGTAACTAATTCAATCAGCGCTCCTTGTCGTGCAACTATTCTAACAGGTAAGCACAACCATATTAATGGTTTAATGACCAACGAACATGTTTTTGATGGCTCACAACAAACCTTCCCAAAACTATTGCAGGCAGCAGGTTATGAAACGGGCATTGTGGGAAAATGGCATTTAAAGAGTGATCCAACAGGATTCGATTACTGGAAAATCCTACCCGGACAGGGTGATTATTACAATCCTGATTTTATTGACAGCACCGGACGTAAGCGTGAAGAAGGTTATGTTACCAGCCTGATTACAAAATTCAGCCTCGACTGGTTAAAAAAGCAAGAAAAAAAACCTTTCTGTTTGTTAATGCAACATAAAGCTCCGCATCGTAACTGGATGCCTGCTCCTGAATACGTAAATCAATTTGATGGCGTTGAATTTCCTGTACCCGCAAACTTCTTTGATGATTACACAACAAGAAGTGAAGCTGTGTATACCAATGAAATGTTGATTGATGGTCACATGACCCCGGTTTATGATTTAAAACTGAGTACGGGTAAACCAAAGGATGGATTTATTGGAAAAGGTGAGTTTCCGTTGCATAAACGTATGACAAATGCTGAGTGGCAGAATTGGGTTGATGCTTATGCCCATGAAAATGAGCAGTTCTTTAATGATAGTTTAGAGGGTGAAGCGTTAGCCATATGGAAGTATCAACGTTACATGCATGACTATCTGGCTACCATTAGCTCTGTTGATGAAAGTGTTGGAGAAGTAATTCAATATTTGAAAGAGAACGACCTCTACGAGAACAC
>JBFHES010000419.1:0-2248 GCA_041584015.1 Bacteroidales bacterium | reverse complement strand
TAAAACCACTGAAGAAATTCTGAGTTTGTATCTTTTTCAATTTTTAACTGAATATTTTCGGGATTATCAAGAGAAACAACTTCAATGTTTCCGGCATCAAAGTTTGATGAAATATATAGACTCATAATTTTAGTTTTAATGTGAAAAACAAAAATAGGATAAAATACTTTATAGACATCTTATGTGAAATGATTCTGCCTTACTGCAAGACTGTGGACTACATACTGAAAGCACAACCGCAACTCCTGGATGGTCTATAAAAAGGAAAATCAAACGCTTACATTGGATTCTAACTGGAGCCAATCTAAGCAAATAGTACCATCAATTACAGATTCATTCACATACAATCACAGTTTTTAGCGAACAATACTAAATGGTTTAATTCTCGTTTCACCATTTTGAGCGTGGATCTTTACAAAGTAAATTCCTTGTTCATACCGTGAGACATTCAGTTTACATGCAGGCTCTGTTATTTCCCCGACAAACATTAACTGTCCCATTGAACTATATATTTCCAGAGAGCGTATACGCATTTCCTTAAAATTAAGGTAAAGCTGTTGATTGGCTGGATTTGGATACAGCAATATCTGATTCTGTTCTTGCACATACTCATCAATTCCCCAGAAGAAATCAACCAAAACATCCGCCTCAGTTTCACATCCGTTAACGCTTGTGGCTGTTAAATTATAAAAACCAGGCTGCGTTACATTTATAAATGCTGTTGTTTCGGTGGTTGACCAGAGATAGGTATCGGCATTCACTACAGTTGGAGCCAATAAGAATGTTTCTGCTAGAGATATAAGGGTATCGGCGCCAAAATCAATGATTGGACTTGGATAGAAGGAAAGGGTTATTTGGCCAATAGCCGATCCGCAATTATTAGAAACTGTTACATAATACACCCCGGCAACATCAAGGTTAACAAGCGCTGTAGTTTGACCGGTAGACCAGGCGTAGTTAGCATAAGCGGATGTAGCATCCAACACCAATGTTTCGCCTTCGCAAATAGCCGTATCTGTTAGATTGATTACTGGCGCATTCATTTTATAAACTGGTTGTACAATTGTATCAGACAAGCCATACCCATAAACAATCAATTCAACCATAAAGGTATCCAGGCTAATAAAGTAATGGGAAGGAGTAAAACCATTATCCGTATTATTAGGCGAAAGGGTATCACCAAAATTCCATTTAACCGAATCTAACCATAAAGTATTGTTGATCTGAAAATCAGCGGTAGCAGTACAATAAGTAAAGCTGAAATCTGCATTAACATACGGTAGATGAACGAAATACGGCAAGCCCTCTTCACATTCAGTTCCAGCCGCCAGCATCACTCCATACTCTTGAAATCCTGATGACATGCCGGCTGAGTCGGCATTGAAAATAGCACTCAAATAGTTGTGGTTTTTCCGGGCAATATAGATGTTTTTATCGGGCGCCAGCTGTAAAGCTCCAGCGGTAGCATCCGATAATGTTCCAATCTGAACTTCAGAAGCTAAAATAACAGAATCAACACCAGAGCTCAAATCCCATTGATAGATTGAATTTCCCCAACGATTGCTGCCGTATAAATAATTGCCATTGGGGGAGAATTCTACACCATAGGCATCGGTATAATTAGCCGGCATACTTAGCTTAAGGTCTAACACTCCGGTGCTATTATCGAAAGAAAACAATTCATAAGTATCAAATCCTGAAATTGCAGCGGCAATATGGGCCCCATCAGCCGAGGCCTTTAAATAACCTCTTGTTGCATTAGCTCCTCCAGTGTAAAAAAGACCTGTTGCTGAAACAACGGGAATTGACGACAAACCGGCATTTTTCAAGAGATAACTATGAAATACATTTTTATTCCACGGATGCGTTACAATCCAATAGTCAACTCCGTTCTGGTGCCTAACGACACATATTTTCTCAGAGGACGGCGTAAATAAAGGAATATTCTTTTGTCCCGAAACAACATCGCCGGTACCGCCCATCAAATTCATATCGACAACAGAATAGGAACAACCATATGACCCAAGATTGGCATCAACGGTAAAAATATAATAGATATTAGGATCATGAGGCTTTGGTACAATAACGGCAGATTGTGTTGCGGATCCGTCTCCATGAAGCCATCCTCCTATTGAGCTCTGTTCAGAATTAGGCAGTACAACATGATTTCGATTCCATACCTTACTGCCGTCAGTATACAACAAGAGGTTCCCATCAGCATCGCTAATGGATGAGCAGCCCTCGTTTG
>JBFHES010000418.1:0-2253 GCA_041584015.1 Bacteroidales bacterium | reverse complement strand
CAATTAGATGCCACCATTCCAACGATTGGAACCGGACAGTGGACCGCGATCACAACAAGCGGAGTCAATTGGATTGGGTCAATTAACTCAAACAATCCAGCATTGAATATTCCTAATTTTGATACCAATGCAACTGGTTGTTTGCTAAATACTGAATATACCTTTAGATGGATAGTTAGTAATGGTCCTTGCCTCACTTATGATGACGTCGTTGTAACGTTTAGACCAGAACCGGTTGCCAATGCCGGTGAAAATTTTAGCGTTTGTGGATTTGAAGCCATTACTAATGCTAGTTTCTCGCTGTGCGATAATACCGTTACGGGAGAATGGAGCGGAGCGGCCACATTCTCTCATCCTACTCATGACGAATCGCTTGCAAGTGTAAATATTGAAGGAGTTTATACATTTTCTTGGACAGAAACTAATGGACCATGTACATCTACCGATTATGTATCGATAAACTTTGTAACCATGCCCGAACCTAACGCAGGATTAGACAACACTATTTGCGGAACAGCTTATACCCTTTCTGTCCTATCTTTCCCAGCGGACGGAGTATGGAGTGGCCCAGCAGATGCCATTTTCTCAGACATAAACGACCCTCAGTCGGAAGTTAATATAGTAATGCCACCGGCCACTTATGAACGATTGGTTGAGTTTGTTTGGACCGAGACATGTGGCGTAAACACCAACAGCGATACCGTTGAAATACTTTTTAGCGTTGCACCAGTAGCACTCGCTGGAATTGACCAGAATATTTGTGGCAATACCGTAAACATGCAAGCCGATATTCTTGGATTCGAATATGCAACAGGAACCTGGCACTCACCATATATTGGAATCAATTTTTCAAACATGCACGATCCAATGTCTTCTGTTCAAATACCAAATTCAGGGCAATTAATCGATAGTTTGCAAGTAACAGTGCCAATATATTGGACAATGGAAAATAATAACTGTGTTGACAAAGATAGTATTGAAATTACTTTTTATGCTTTACCAGAGGCAGATGCAGGTACTGATACTATAATCTACAATGCGCTTTACCACGAACTGAATGCCTCCTTTAGCTTATACAACACAGTGGGCTTATGGGAAAATGTCAGTTACCCAAACATTCCCCCTTCATTAGCTTATCCAAGCGATCCACAGTCACAATTTATTGCAGACAATTACGGTCAATACATAGTTACCTGGTCCGAATCGAATCCTTATAACATGGCCTGTTATACCATAGACACGGTGAATATCACATTTATTAACTCCATTAATGGTGGAAACGAAATAGATGTAAGCGAACTGATGCTTTCACAAAATACGCCAAATCCATTTAGCTCATTCACCGAGATTAGTTTTAGTTTATCGTCTCCGGAGGAAGTATCGCTTGTTGTTTACGATTTGCTTGGTAATAAGCTTGAAGTGCTTATTGATAACAAAGTAATTTCAGGCCAACATACAATCACATTCCCGGCAGCTAAGTTGCCATCAGGAATGTATTATTATGCGTTGGAAACCGCTAAACAAAAATCGGTTAAGAAAATGATCATCATTGACTAGCAATTACTTCATAATAGATGTCAAGGGGTTTCTTCATGTTAGCGAAGGAGCCCCTTGTTTTATTAATTCTGGCCATAATCTGAATATTTAACCAGTACATTCAGACTCTTTTTTGTTTCTGCATTAGATTTAATTTCATAGATAAATGAATCTAAAGACTCTAGAGGTGATGGACACTTCACTGAAAGTTGATAACCCACTTTAAACAAAAGCTCACCCTTATCTTCTATCTAAGAATAACATATTATTAAGCTAGTCAAAGGCAGCCACTCATAAATAAGGAAAACCCGATTATAAATTAAACAGATGAAGCACAATTAAACAATACCTTGAATCATCAGACAACTATTACTTACACTTTTTTGTCTGTATTTTTAACAACTATGATTTCAAGCTATTATTCACTAAAATAGTAAATACGAATCCTATTAGAATTAACAATAAAACACATACTATGAAGAATTTAAGCAAAACATTAATCAGCTGCCTGGTGCTGCTGATGATCACCTCAAGTACCAAGCAACTTTCTGCATGCACAAGTCAAGCAGGAATTATGTCAACAGATACACTTCATGTATGTGCATTTGATGCTGTATCATCAGTAATGCTCAACGATGCATCTGGGAATCCGACCTATACGCTTGATGCCAACGACGGAATAAATTATGCGCTACACACCGCTTCTGACAGCATTTT
>JBFHES010000417.1:0-2276 GCA_041584015.1 Bacteroidales bacterium | reverse complement strand
TCAAGAAAAACAGTGACTCCGTTTACCTCAGTTTGGACTTCTTTTTCTAGAATCTCTTGTGAGAATACATTGCTAAAAATCAGACTTAATAATAGAATGTTTATTGCTTTCATATGTTTATAATTTTCTTTCAATGGTCATCTGTTTAAAATTTATTGCTGAGTTGCCATATAGCCTATTCCGTATTAAAGGAGACAGCTTGTATAAAAAGCACTTCTCAAGCTTGTTTGATATTACATATTTTCTATCATGATGCAAAATTTTAGTTAATTCCATAAATATTGCAGCAAAATATAACCCATCCTTATCAGTATGAAAGGCGAAAAATTAATTGCATCTTCCCTTTGAGTGTCGATATCTGCGAATCACAAAAAATATTCGTGAAGCTATTGAAATAAATAAACAAACGTGTCACAAACAATATATAAAGTTTTAAACTTTTCTTTAAGTCTAAAATGAAAAAAGTTTTTCTCTTTTGTGCGATACTATAAATGAAGCAAAAATGATGGAGTACAGCAAACTGAAATTACCTTATGATTTGAAAGCCGTAAATATCCTTTATGCCCCCGTAAAACAGTATTTATAAGTGCTTTTGAATTGCCTTTTATTTTTGAGTTTGAGCACCCTGTAAATAACTTTTTTATCTGCTCCTTAGCCAGAGCTATGATGTTGATTGCCAATTGTGGAAAGCAGTCAACACAACCGGCACTTCCATCGCATGAAATTGCATCAACATCAATACTCCCATCTTTCATAGCCAACTTTTATGCTAACTTTTTAGTGTATCTTTTCTGCTTTAGGTTTAGTTATTATTATTTATTTCTTCCTCCAGTTCATAAGCATACGAGAGATAATAATTTCTGGCTGGTGCATTTTTTTGCTGAAGAGCCAAAGCCCTTAGTAACTTGATTTTAGCATCAGTCACTTTTCCTTTTTCATAATCTGTTTGCAAAAGATAATCCGCCAATTGCAATCCCCATTGATAATTTCCATCCTCAAGAGTTTGTTCAAGGTGTTTCATTATTTTCTTTTCTCCACCTGCCAAAGCAATCATGTTTTTTGCTTCTTGCTTTGAGGACAAAGGATAAAGATTTGTTGGATTACCATCGAACCAACCTACATAATGAAAAAAGATAGAACGAACTCCCCATGCAACTGAACCATAAAATTCTTGTAAATTAGGTTGATTCACTAACGAATCGGGCAGAGTAACCTGATCAACAGTTTGCTGAAGCGTATAGCCCTTATTCATACAATTGATGGTTTGTTGATAAACACTTAAGATAGCGGCAGAATAGTTTTGCAGATGGCCATAAATAAATGCTTTCCCGACGAGCGGGCGGGTATGACCCGGAATAAGATATTCCACCGCGAAAGAACTCATTTTTTGAACCGATTCACCCCATGCCTTAACATCGCGGTATTGAGAGCCGCGGATGGCATAAAGATTAGGAAAGGCTTTATAGTAATTATCTCCGGTAAATAATGTTTTCTCCTCCGCACACCATACAAATAATTGGTCGTTGGTTTCTCCATCGGCAGCATACAATTCAAAATCAACACCTGCAAGCTTAATTTTTAAGGAGTCTTGAAAGGTGAAATTGGGTTCTATATATCCTGCTCCCACACGATCATTTGAAGTGGAACCTGGCGCTACTCCTCTGTTTATAATGTCTTCTGTCTTTAAATTTCGCCCAAATTGCCTGGCATTTCGTTGGCTTAAAACAGGTTCAATTGGCGAACGTTCCTGCAAGTCATCCTTAAAGCCTTCACGGGCAATAATCTTAACATCTTTGCTATTCCCTATAAAAGCCGATGCCCCACCAGTATGGTCGGCATGCCCATGGGTATAAATCAGTGCCTTAACTGGTTTATCCGATATTTTCCGAAACGCAGCAGCCACCTGCTCGGCAGCTCCCAGCGCACGCAAAGCATCAATTATAACCACTCCATCATTTCCAATAACCATTGAAACATTGGAACCATCATAGCCTACAGCGGCATACACATGCTCATTTAACTGAATAATCTCAGGAATAAACTCTTTGTTCTGTTCTTTCAATAAGCGTGTGGCTTCTGTTTCCTGAGCACTGGCAAAATTATATAACATACCAGCAACAATCATCATTAATATTTTTTTCATGTGTTTATAATTTTATTATTTACTGACATAGAGTTTGTTGTAAAAAATAAGTTGTTAACGCCAAGAAATTAAATTTTCATGTACATGCTCTAGGCAATAGTCCTGTGTGCTTAGCGTTTGAAGTCAGTTTCAT
>JBFHES010000416.1:0-2284 GCA_041584015.1 Bacteroidales bacterium | reverse complement strand
CAGCTAACAATAAGCAATAGTACATTCGTTGGCAATAGTGATTTGTTTCATTTCGGAAATTCAGAAATTGAAATTAGGAACTCCATATTTCATGGTAATGGAGGTGAAGGTTTTATGTTTGGATCGGGCAATAGTGTTTTAATTGATTCATCGGAGTTTGTTGGAAATGGATCATATTATTATGCAATCCAGCTGGTTTCTAATCAATCGCTTAACATTACTAATTCATTATTCAAGAGAAGTAACAGTGGTGTTTTTAGTGTTTCTGGTGGAGTTAGTTTTATAAAAAATGTACAGTTCTTAGAAAACTATCATTGTGATTTTAACACGGTAAGTATGTACAATATGGATTTTCATGGAGAGGATTTGCTGTTTAGGAACAATCACCAAACGGATGAGCCATATACATTGCTATTAAATAATTGTTCGTCTAAGCTTTTTAATTCAACCATTGTAGAGAATTATGCTTTTTGGAGCGACGACAAAGCTGGTCTTGGCATAGTTGGAGGCGAAGCACATATTGTGAATTGTATTTTAGATAACAATACAACAGGTGGCGTTTATTGCGCGTATGGTATGCAGGCAAATTTGTTTGCTGATGCCAGTAGCAATACACAAATATCACATTGTTTTTTAAATCATGTTTACTCCAACCCAAGCTATATAGGTGGGAATATTTTTGATGAAGATCCTGGATTTGAAGTAAGCAGAATAATGAATGTCTATGGTAATATTTTTTCCAATAAGATGCATCCTGATGCCAGATTGGCGTACAACTCAACTTGCATTGATGCTGGAACTGCCTTGTATGTGTATAATGGCGATACGCTCTTAGAAATGGATAATACAAGTTTTGAAGGATTTGCTCCGGATATCGGCTATTCCGAATATGGAAGCTACCCACAAATAAATTATGATATAGCGCTTACTAATGTTGACTTTGAAGGTAAAGATAAACCACTGGTTTTCTTTAACGATTCACTGCAATTTGAGGTGTATAACTACGGGCTGCAAACACTAAGTGGCTTTGAGCTAGAAGTTCTTATTAATTCAACAACTGCACAGTTTCAGATAACAGAACCAGTATTATCAAATACGGCATTATTGCTTAAATTGCCACTAAACGCGGGTATTAGTCCCGGAACAACTTATGAATTGAAAGCGTGGATTTCGTCTGCTAACGATTCCAATCAAAGCAATGATACGCTCGAGTCTGTGATTCATTCGGCTAATGAAGTTTTAAGTATTCCTTATTATCAAGATTTTGAATTAAGTAATGGAGGCTGGCAGTCTGGTGGCCAGAATTCTAACTGGGGCTATAGCGAAGGAATTAGTACAACTAACTGGGATGTTAGTCTACCAATACATAATTTTTTGGGCTCTAGCAATTGGCGTAGCAATGATGCTAACATCTTTTGTTCGAATCATAAATCATGGATTAAAAGCCCGCTATTTAATGTTGAGAGCCTTGATTCCATTAGGATAGCTTTTGATTTATTTCTAGCAGAAGTGTATTATTCTAATCAACATGGTTTGGCATTTCAATATAAATTCGATGCTGATAGCGCTTGGCACTCGCTAAGCCAAAACGCACATTCAGAAAATTGGTACAATGGTGCTTTAACAGATCTTGAATATTTTGGTGATGACACAGCTTGCTGGTTGCTACCTCAGGCAGGAAACTGGCAAAGTCCTAATTATAGTGAGTTATACCATTGTTCAAATGTGCTTGCAATACCTGCACAAACACAATATGTGCAATTTCGATTTATTCTTTCGCAGGATGAATCAGATGGCTATGGGTATATATTTGATAACTTCTCTGTTGTGAATCATCCATCAATATCACAAAATATTCTTTTAGATCAGGGATGGAGCATGATATCCGGATACATTGATCCACAGATTAGCGACATTAATTATCTTACTTCTCAAAACTATCCGAATTTAGTCATCATGAAAAGGTACAATGGTGAAGTATTTTGGCCACAATACGATCTTGATCAAATTGAAGATTGGAATTATCTTGAAGGTTATCAGGTGAAATGTGAAGTGCAGGATACATTGTTTCTAGAAGGTGTTCTTATAGATCCTGCTTTAACGTCTATTGAATTACCGCAAGGATGGAGCATATTTCCTTACCTAAGGACTAATGCGGGTCAAACGGCAATTCTGTTATCATCCATAGGTAGTGCCATAGAAATTGTTAAGGATGATGGAGGTTTGGTATTTTGGCCACAATACAGTGTTTTTGCATTACATCATCTGCGACCTGGTGAAGGAT
>JBFHES010000415.1:0-2340 GCA_041584015.1 Bacteroidales bacterium | reverse complement strand
TACACTTACAATCGCCGAGCCGGGCTGGATGTCCACAGATGGAGCGAAATGAAAGTTGCCGCTCAAAATATCTTTTTTAATTTTTTGAAAGATGGCTTTATCGGTTAGTGAGATACGTTAAGAAACGTTTAAGGCAAGCTTTTATTTGGCATCTGTGGTGGGTTTTTGGTTCGTTTTGGGCGGCAGCCAAAATGAACATTATAAAGAAGATTAGTTTTTTGTTTGTGTTGAAACCCCAATAATGAAAATCCTTGCACGCACCGCGTCGTGTCCTCATGCATGGTTTGGGAAACTAACTCTTCGTAATATCCGTGCCACCGAGCACTCTAGTAACAGTTTTGAAAACCAAAAACTGTTAATTACTCATATAGATTATCGGTTGCACGGGTATTCATTGACCATTTATGTTGAATCTTTCGTCCCGTAGAGGCTGGTTTTCTACAATACTCTAATATTGGATTTAATAAGTTTAAGCGACCACTAAAGGCCAACGGCCTTTAAGATTCAGCGCAGGGCAACGCCCTGTGTTAATATGACCAATGTTTTAATTCAGCCCTGAAAGGGCGTGAGATCATTAATTCTCTTAAATTAATTTTAAGCTTCATCCCTTGTTATTGAATTTATCTTTAAATTAGCTGTGTCCTAATTCTTAAAGGACAAGCACCTATTAACTTTTATAAAATGCGTAAATATATCATCATAATCCTACTGTTATTTAGCTGCCAATTGTCCTTTTCGCAACAAGAAGCTTCCTCTTGGTTATTTAGCAGTGGAGCTATTCATTTTGATTTTATGGGTGACACTCTGGTTGCAGAACATTGGATGGCTAACCCACCATACTGGTCTGTCAGTATGCCAATGAACACCTCCTGCATCAGCGATTCGAATGGACAGTTCTTGTTTGCTACCAACTCGGTATGCATTTACAATGCAAATAATGATTCCATGCCAAATGGAGATCTGCTCGGTGATAAACATACAGGCCAGAGTATTATTGTTCCACGCCCTGAAACCAACGGACATTACTACATTTTTACTGTAGGACGCTATTACAGCATGACAGATTTCAGGTATTCTGAAATCGACATGTCACTTGACAGTGGAATGGGGGATGTCGTATCAAGTCAATCAAACATTTTATTACAAACAGGAATAACAAATAAAGTAACGGCAGTACGTCATGCCAACGGTAAAGATATTTGGGTTGTTTCACACGAAAACAACAACAATCGTTATGTGTCTTATCTGCTTACTAAAGATGGTATCAACACCACCCCTGTTGAAACCAATATTGGCACAGTCATAGAAGATACACCTCCTTTTGATTTGTATGATGCTGCCTGCCAGGGTACTATTAAGTGCTCTCCTTGTGGCAGAAAGTTAGCCATTGCCAGTAAGGGATTAAACATGGTTCAACTGGTTGACTTTGATACAGAAACCGGAATTCCAACAAACCCGCTGCAGCTTAGCGTACCTTATGCATACAACCTTGAATTCTCTGCCGATGGGAACATGCTCTACTGTAGTTCTGAATTTGCTTGGCTTCAAGCAAATGACACCTTGCGAATTTTTCAGTTTAACCTACTAAAAAATAGTAGTGCAGCTATTATAAACTCTATGTACAGGGTCAACAACCCTCAAAATTATCCTGAAGCTAATGGAAGAATACCACTACAGCTTGCAATCGATGATAAGATTTACAGCAGTTATCATATTGGCGGAAGTCCAAATACTCCATTCGGAATAATAAAGGCTCCCCATTTGCCTGACAGTGCATGCAATTTTGATATTGATACCTTGATCCCTACAACTTATGGTTCAGTAATTAATACCCTTCCTAACTTTATGACTTCCTATTTAGACAAAAACATTTTTGCAACAACGGTGTGCTTTGGCGATACAACAATGTTTCATACCCGTAACAGCTACTTGTTCGATTCCATACGCTGGGAAATTACTGATCCTCTTACTGGTTTGCATGCATACTCTAATCAGGATACGGTTTACCACTTGTACTCGCAGCCCGGTAGTTATGCCATACATTGCTTCCGTTACCGTGGACAATACATAGATGATTTTGTAAAAAAAGTGCAAGTGCAACCCTATGTGCAGTTTGTAGGAAAGGATACAACAATTTGTATTGGAGAGGAGGTTAGTCTTAGTTTAATGGGAAATATCGGAAGCGTAAATTGGTACGATCAGTACGATAATTGGGTTTATACAGGCAATCAATTAATAGTTAGCCAGGAAGGCAGCTACTATCCAACTTACTCCACTTATTGGCAGGTATGCGGAGATGAGTTAGATACAGTTAGTGTTGAAGTAATTGATATTAACTTA
>JBFHES010000414.1:0-2348 GCA_041584015.1 Bacteroidales bacterium | reverse complement strand
TTCATGATGAGGTTTTTGGTTCGTTGGCAAATATAGTAAGTTGCCTTGAATTATGTTGATGGGATGATTAATCAACAATAATTTAACGAAATAGGGGAAGGAGTGTCTTAATGATTCAATTAAACTAATGTAGTCTTGAATCAGTTTTATACAGTTTAAAGACCTAAATTGATAAGTCGTAACTCTTAACTAGAACAGTGGCTGAAATATGAAGGGTTCTTTCTAGCTCTCTTATCATTTCCACAGTAAGTCTTTTCTTGTGGTTTAGAATTTCAGAAACCCGACCTTTGCCACCAATTACTCCAACTAAATCTTTTTGCTTAAGATTCATTTCTTCCATGCGGATTTTAATAGCAGTAATAGGGTCTGGTGCTTCTATAGGGAAATGCTTGTTCTCATAGTTCTCAATTAGCAAGGATAATACATCCGCTTCGTCTCCTTCTTTAGTATTAGGGTTAGCATCAAAAATTACCTCAAGTCTTTCCAGTGCCTTATCATAGTCCAGTTCTGTTTTAATTGGTCTGATTTCCATATCCAGTAATTTTATATCGTATTGGCATCAATCTTATCATATTCCGAATGTGTTCCTATGAACCGATTAAAAGCCCATTGCCTTACATAATTAAACTTAACCACAAGCCTGTATGAATTGCCTTTAATATTAAAAATGACTCTACTGTCCTTTAAGATACTAGCGTTAACGTAAGTATTCTTAACGTCGTTAGGGGAGTTTCACTTGGCTTTCTTTGCTGCTTCATACCAGGTCTTTAAGTATTGTTCAGCATCAGCATGCTCTTCCCAAAATTCGCGTAAAGTCTTTTTCGCTATTATTCGTTCCATGCTTATTCGTCATGCAAATACAAGCAAAAGTTCTCGATTAGAGAACTTTTGCTTATGATATAAGTTTATTTCAATATTCTAAAATATTACTTTAACA
Organism: Bacteroidales bacterium; assembly: GCA_041584015.1. Lineage (GTDB taxonomy): Bacteria > Bacteroidota > Bacteroidia > Bacteroidales > M50B96 > JBFHES01. Next base: position 1,411 of record JBFHES010000414.1, on the reverse strand, counting down.
CTATTTTCCTGGTTGCAGACCATTTCTGGCTTGAAAGTTTAACATAGTAAACTCCTTTAGCCAAATCAGATAAATCGGTAGTAAATTGAGTATTGTTGGAAGTAAATTGTTTAACGAGCTTTCCACTAATATCGAAAAGTGTAATGGCGTAATTATTTCCAGTATTTTCAGGCAGGATGAAATTAACTCTCCCGCTTGTTGGGTTTGGATAAATTACTACATCTTTATTAAAATTTAGCATTGCTGTTCCGGTTACGGTGGCCGAATCTATTGTGAATACCAAATCATCAATGTTAGGGTTGCTAGCACTTAGCTCAACTTCTATTGAGTCGGTTGAGAATCCCGCTTGCTCAACACGAACGAAATAGGTACCATATTCAAGATTGCTATAGGCGAATGTGCCTTGCTCATCGCTGAGGCGGAAATCCAGTGGATTGTTTTGATCATCGTATAGCAAAACAGGAATGTTTCGTGCTGCATCGCTTTTACTTCCTGATGCAGGGAACCACTCATTACCGAATATTAAAGGATTGTAGTTGGAGTTAACACCAACCAATATATTTCCGCCGATTGACGCTGTTCCAGTAGTGTATGGCTGCACCGGATCAATGGTAATGTCGATGCCCGATGTATGGCCATTGACCTGCACCCAGCTGCCGTCTTCCCAATTATCACGACTTGTGTAATATCCTGGAATTCCCCAATCGTTGCCGGGTTGTGGGATGGCGTAACAGAGGTAGCTCCCCGGTGTAAGGCCATCTATTTGATAGTTGCCATCAACGATTAAGCCCTTGTAGGTAGCACCAATTCCACTCGGAGTTTGCTGATACAGTACCATCATTCCTAAGTTTAATTGTGCCTTGGAACTGGTAGAAACATTTCCGGAGATGGAGTTGCTTTGTAAACCTGTTATGGCGCTTGATCCTCCTGCCACAAAAAACTGATCATCCGGGTAACTGAGGTCGTAGGCTGGAGTTACAATGGTTTGTGTTCCCATGGAGAAATCATAAATCTTCCAAACGAAAGATTCGCCTGTTGCAAATCCGTCGATGTTTGTCGTACTTAAATCATCGCCAAAGCTTTGAATACTGGTATTTACATTTTGCCATACGGCATAACCACCGCATTTCTCGGTTCCTAATGAATCGTAGAAAACTGCTAAGAGGTCATATTTTTCTGGTGCTAGGCCATTGGCAGAAAGTGAGGCATTAAATGGAATGTCAATGGTGTGGCTTGTTGGTGTGTTAATCACTTCCCAAGGAATCGGATAGCCCAGATCCACGAAAGTTTCATGCGATTGCTCACAGCCTTGTATGTCGGTAACAAATACGGAGTACGTTCCATAATTGGCTGCACTTATATCTTCTGACGATGTGCCATCAGACCAAATATAGACATAAGGTGGTGTGCC
>JBFHES010000413.1:0-2385 GCA_041584015.1 Bacteroidales bacterium | reverse complement strand
GCAAATACGAGTATGAGCTTAACGACTTTGATGAATGGTATGCAATTGGAAAAGAGATTTTCACCTTCGACGACAATGGGAATCTAATATTATGGGTCGATTCTCTTTACAGAGGTGGTGATCCACTATACATCGTTCTTACGAAACAAGAATTAAGCTACAATTCAAATAATCAACTGCTAAAACGAACGGCTTATGCAGTTTCCACCGGCAACCTGTATAATTTAACAATTGATTTTCAACAAGACTACATCTATGATTCCTTTGACAATCTTATAGATTTCACCTATTCATATTTTCACCCTTTATTTGGCGAACTTATCCCAGTTACAAAACATGGATATACGTATAATTCCAATTATTTGTTAAAGGATATACTCTATCCAAGCTCCGTTCATTCCACGCTTGTGCAAAACACTAATAACATGATTTTGGACCATACGGAATATTCTTGGAACCAACTACATGAAGAATGTGTGGGGTATATTAAACATGAGTACTGTTATGCGGAGGTCGACACATCCTTGCTCTACATTACTGAAAGACATAACACCAGTCCTAACCCTGCAATCGATCGGGTAACGTTCAACTATCCAGAAGTTGATGGCTGCCTTGTTGAAATATACGATTTGTCAGGCAAACTATTGATGAGTCAAGAATTGAACATGAATAGAACCATGATGTTGCAAGGCTTAAAAGCTGGTTTCTATATTTATAGAATCCATGATGCGCGCCAGAGTTCAGGAACCTTAATCGTTAAATAGCTCCTAGTTATAATTGTTAAGTTATGAATTATTGCTCTGAAATGTATTTTCAAAATAAAGCAAGACATCTCCATCCGAAAAATGATGGTTGGATTTTCGAATCAACTTTATGTGAAAGTCAATTTATTGGAGCTTGTAGAAATACTCATGCCTTCTCTTTTCAGGCATGAGTTTTATGCTTTATGCATCAATATGAATCTTCAATCTACTTAGTAGGTCAGAGAGATATGCCTTGCATTTCTCATCTCCCTCCTTTGGTGCCCAACTTGCAAAATCCTTGTCGTCAGATATACTATAAGGCCCATCTTTGATCTCAAGCGCCACAGAACCTTTTTGAAGTGAAACTACCGTATGGTATGTTTTAGCAGCTATCTCAGCAGCATAATCCTTTTTAGAAGGATCAAGGATTTGATGTTCTCTAATGCTTCCATCATCATTAAACTCTACCAATAACATTTTGCCCTGCAACACAACAAACAACTCTCGTTTGTCTGGGTTTTCATGTTTATGAGGCTGCACATAGGTACCTGGTTCCATAGCATTGAGCAAGCGTTGCATAGGATCAGCAGCCTTTTTATGAATGTTGAAATTCTTCCGTTTGCGTTCAGAAACTTTGGCCGTTTGCACTAAATTCTGAATCAGCTTTTCATCGATGCGCAGCATTAATCGTTTGTAAGTTTACGGTACTTAATTCGTTTTGGACCTGCATCACCTAGTCGTTTCTTTTTATTAATCTCATAATCGGAGTAAGATCCTTCAAAAAAGTAAACTTTCGAATCGCCTTCAAAAGCTAGTATATGAGTGGCAACGCGATCGAGAAACCAACGATCGTGAGAAATGATAACTGCGCAACCGGCAAAATCATTAATACCATCTTCCAGCGCACGCAGGGTATTTACATCAATATCGTTAGTTGGCTCATCCAGCAGCAACACATTCGATTCTTCTTTAAGCGTTAACGCCAAATGTAATCTGTTTCGTTCACCACCCGAGAGGACACCACATTTTTTCTCCTGATCGGCACCACTAAAATTAAATCGTGCAACATATGCTCTGGCATTGATTGATCTTCCACCAACTGCCACATGCTCTAATCCATCAGAAATAACTTCAAATACAGTTTTCTCCGGATCAATGGCAGCATGTGTTTGATCCACATACCCAACCTTGGCAGTTTCACCTACACTAAAGTTACCACTATCAACAGACTCCAATCCCATTATCATTCTGAACAGCGTTGTTTTACCAGCACCATTCGGACCAATAATGCCAACTATACCATTTGGTGGTAGCACAAAATCGAGGTTGTCGAATAATAATCGATCGCCAAAACTCTTAGCCACCTGATGTGCCTCAATTACCTTATCGCCAAGGCGCGATCCATTTGGAATAAAAATCTCCAAATTCTCTTCTCGCTGTTTAGTATCCTGATTTAACAATTTATCGTATGCCGACAACCTGGCCTTTGACTTAGCCTGCCTTGCCTTAGGCGACATGCGTACCCAGTCTAATTCTCGCTCAAGTGTTTTTCTACGCTTGCTTTCGGTTTTCTCTTCTTGCTTTAATCGGGTAGATTTCTGATCTAACCAAGATGAATAATTTCCTTTCCAAGGAATACCCT
>JBFHES010000412.1:0-2391 GCA_041584015.1 Bacteroidales bacterium | reverse complement strand
TCATTAATCGCATCGTGTTTTTGAATCTCGATATCAATTTTATCAACAACCTCAAAGCCACTATCTTTTCGTAAATTCTGAATACGATTCACAAACTCGCGGGCAATACCTTCTGAACGTAGTTCATCGGTTAAATTAATATCTAAGGCAACGGTTAAGCTACCTTCATTTGATACCAACCAACCAGGAATATCTTCAGTAATAATTTCAACATCGTCAATTGATAATAAATGCTGCTCACCATCAACGAGCAACTGATAACTGCCTTCTGCTTCTATTTTCTGAATATCTTCTTGTGTAAGCTGATTTATTGCCGCTGCGGCTAACTTCATTAGTTTTCCGAAACGACGACCCAATACCTTAAAGTTAGGCTTAATCTTTTTGATGAATATGCCAGCCGTATCGGTTACCAACTCCATTTCCTTCACGTTAACTTCCGAAAGAATAATAGACTCAACCTGCTTGATGTATTCGCCAATTTGTGCATTTGTAACAGGCACCATAATTTTACCAAGTGGCTGACGAACTTTCAGGCTCACCTTTCTTCTAAGACCTAAAATCATGGAAGAAATTTTCTGCGCCAGATCCATTCTCTTTTCCAGATCAGGATTAATAATGGCCTCGTTTACTTTAGGAAAATCTACCAGATGCACAGATGTACTTAGATTACGCTGACTTACCTTATTTAAATCGAGGAATAATTTATCGCTATAAAATGGAGCTATTGGTGATGATAAAATAGCCACCGTTTCCAAACATTGATATAGTGTTTGATAAGCTGATATTTTATCAGTTGAATACTCACCACCCCAGAATCTCTTACGACTTAATCGTACAAACCAGTTGCTTAGGTTTTCCGTTACAAAGTTAGAAATTGCTCTACCAGCTCTTGTTGGTGAATAATCTTCTAAGCTTGCCTCAACTTCTTTAATTAAAGAGTTTAACAATGATAAAATCCAACGATCCAACTCCGGACGTTCATCAAACTCGATGTCTGCTTCGCTATAAGTGAATCCGTCAACATTGGCATATAATGAGAAAAATGAATAGGTATTGTATAGCGTTCCGAAGAACTTGCGACGCACCTCATCAATTCCTTCAATATCAAACTTAAGATTGTCCCAAGGCTGGGCATTGGTAATCATGTACCAACGCAAAGGATCTGATCCAAATTTCTCGATTGTTTCAAAAGGATCAACAGCATTGCCCAATCGTTTCGACATTTTATTGCCTTTCTTGTCGAGCACCAAACCGTTTGAGATAATATTCTTGAATGAAACCGAATCGGTAATCATTGTTGAAATAGCATGCAATGTAAAGAACCATCCTCTGGTTTGATCAACACCCTCAGCAATAAAATCAGCTGGAAATACGGTATCAAAAATATCCTTGTTCTCGAACGGATAGTGCATTTGCGCAAATGGCATTGCACCAGAATCAAACCATACATCAATTAAGTCTGGCTCGCGGAACATTTTTTCTCCTTTGGCAGAAACCAATACAATGTCATCAACCATTGGTCGGTGCAAATCAAAAGTGCTGTAATTCTCATCAGAGAAATTACCGGCATTGAACTTACCCAATGGATTCTCGGTCATAAAACCTGCATCAACAGATTTTTGAATGGCCTGCTGTAATTCTTCAACAGAACCAATACAAGTTATTTCTTCATGATCTTCGGTAGCCCAGATTGGTAGTGGTGTTCCCCAATAGCGCGAACGGGATAAATTCCAGTCAACCAAATTCTCAAGCCATTTTCCGAAACGACCAGTACCTGTTGATTCCGGCTTCCAGTTAATTGTTTTATTCAACTCAATTAATCGATCTTTAACCGCGGTTGTTTTAATAAACCATGAATCGAGAGGATAATATAAAACAGGCTTATCGGTTCTCCAGCAATGTGGATAATTATGAACGTGCTTCTCAATCTTGAAAGCCTTGTTCGCTAACTTTAACATTACCGAAATATCAATATCCAGTGTCGCATCATCTTTGCCCAGACTTGCATCATACTCGTTTTTCACAAATCGACCGGCAAATTCGCCATAGCTTTCACTATTTACAAAGTCGCTTACAAATTGCTCATCCAAGGCATCGATGGTAAATAACTTACCTGAACGATCAACCATTGGCTGATTTTTACCAGCTTTGTCAATTAAGATCAATGGAGCAATTCCGCTTTGTTTGGCAACACGATCATCGTCCGCACCAAATGTTGGAGCAATATGCACGATTCCTGTTCCATCTTCCGTAGTAACAAAATCACCAAGAATTACGCGAAAAGCGTCGCCATTTGGCTTCACCCAAGGAATTAACTGTTCGTATTTGATTCCTTCCAGGTCTGCTCCGGTAAATTCCTCTACTACCTCAAACGGAATATGCTTGTCGCCT
>JBFHES010000411.1:0-2391 GCA_041584015.1 Bacteroidales bacterium | reverse complement strand
CAGTTCTGTTAATTATAAAACTGATGCAACTGTTCCAACGGCATCAGCAACAACAGATGCACACCCTAAACTGATGATAACCGAGGTTGCGGATCCTTCGAATAATATAACTGCTCGATTTGTTGAGATTTATAATTATGGCAGTGTTTCTATTTCGCTGGCTGATGAAATGGTTTATCTCTCTAAGCAAACAAATGGTGGGTCGTGGAGTAATGCACTTCTTAATGGTACAGTTGGCGTTAACGAAACTTATACTATTTCCTATAGCGTTTCAGGCTTTAGCGATGCCTATGGGTTTGTCTCTGATGAGAATGCTGGTGCAGCTGTTAATGGGAACGGAAATGATGCTTTCTTTCTATACTTCGACGGAGATAATTCAAGCGGAACCTTAATTGATATTTATGGTGTCATCAATGAAGATGGCGCTGGTAAAGCATGGGAGTACACGGATTCAAGAGCAGTAAGGAAATTATCGGTTACAGCCGCTACATCAACATGGAATAGTGCAGAATGGGTCATTCACTCTGCCGACTCCACAGAAATGTCTCCTTCATTTTATGGAGCTGCATGGTTTGGTACAGCAGACAATAGCTGGATCAATAATGCTAATTGGGATCTTGATGCACCAGCAAGCACACAAAATGCTCTGATTAAATCCAGCTCCACTAATTTCCCAACATTAAGCGCTGCTCAATCCGTTGTGGATTTAAAGGTAGAGACGGGTGCGTCTATTGTTGGTGTTGAAAATCTAACTGTAGCCGGCAGCACAACAGTTCAGCAACAAATAGATAAATATAGCGGTAGCAGTAATGGTTGGAACTTGATATCATGTGCCACCTCCGGTACCGATATCAGCAGTTCGAATGCCACTATCGGCAATTACGATTTCTATGCTTTTAACGAAATTAGTAATACGTGGCTTAATCAGGAGGATGTTGCCAATGATGCTGCCTTTACAACCTATACACCGGGGAAGGGGTATTTGTATGCGAACGACGCAAATGTTTTACTGAGCTTTAGTGGCGTACTTAATACAGGTGATGTTAGTATTTCTGGATTAACAAAGACAGAAGGTTTTGGAAATGGCTGGCATATTTTAGGCAATCCTTATCCATCAGCATTAACTTGGGGAGCATGGACCTCCACTAATATTGGTGGCGTTGCTTCGGTACTAAAAAAGGACGGTACGGGGTTTTCAACAAGAAGCTCAAGTGAATATATTCCTGCGAATCAGGGATTCTTTGTTCAGGTTTCCGCTGCTCCTGGCTCCATTACAATTCCTGTATCTGCTTGTGTGCATAATGCGCAGGCTTATAGTGCTAAGTCAAGTAATAACGATTTACTTTTAAAATTGTTTGTAGATACAATACGCTTTGTTGAAACAAGAGTCATGCTTAATTCAAATGCAACGGATTCTTTTGATTGGTTGTATGATGCTAATTTTTTGGCGCCATTTGACCAAGCGCTACCCAAGATGTTTACATATATTGATTATGACCAGCATTTATCTTTGAATACCTTTAATTTGTCAGGTCTTAAGTCGATACCACTTCGTATAGAAGTACCTGTCGGAGCTAGCTTTCAGTTGTCGGCTGAAGGAATTGAGAGTTTTGATACTAGTACTGGTATTTCTCTTGAGGACACTTACACAAATACTATTTATGATTTAAGATTAGCGAGTTCAATTTCGATAAACCCTAGCGATACTGATGCAATTACGCGCTTTGTTCTTCATTTTAACAATTTGGTGCTGGAAGAAAGTTTACCATCTGCTAACACCGAAGATGATTACAATATTTATGCATATGGCAATCGAATTAATATTCAAAGTTTAAGGTCGGGTGGCGGCTTAGCGAAACTTGAGGTTTATACCCTAAACGGGCAGCTTGTTTATTTAAATGATATAAATACTTCGGAATTTAATTCATTTATATTAGATTTGTCTACGGCAACTTACATTATTAAAATTACCGAAGGTTATAGCATTACTACAACTAAATTATTAATCACTAAATAAAGTAGACATGAAGAAATTATTCTTTTCTATAGCTCTTGCTCTTTTCCTTTGTTTGCATGTGGTTGATACTTATGCTCAACCCGGACCTCCTGCTGATCATGGTCAAACCGGCGATGAGAGTCCAGGAGGAGGCGCACCGCTTGCCAGTGGTGTTGGCTTTTTAGTCGCAATGGCCACAATGTATGGTGCTCGCACAATATTTGTAAACACGAGGGATCATAAATAAGCGCTATCGTGGGGGAACGATAGAGAGCAATTAGGCAATTCAATGTTTAAATGGCTGCTGGGCTACCGGCAGCCATTTCTTATTTCTTGCTTAACACAAGCTTATCGTAAATAAATAGTAATAGTGCTGTGCTAATTCCAATGGCACT
>JBFHES010000410.1:0-2412 GCA_041584015.1 Bacteroidales bacterium | reverse complement strand
GGCAGTTGCGAAACTTAAGAAGATAAGTTTCAACTTGGTGGGTTCGTGCCGGGTTGCTTCCGACAATTAAGTCGAACCTAAGCATGTAGAAAGCAGATGGTCTCCTTGTTTGGACCCGGGTTCGACTCCCGGCAGCTCCACTTCCTAGGTTTTATTGATAAGATTAGAAATTTTAATTAGCTGTAAATCATTGAAAAAATATACTTTTATGTTCAAATGACTTAAAGTTTAGTCGACATACAGATTTATTATGAAGCTGAATTTCTATTTGATATTGCTGTTGATTTTGATTACCGAAAGTGCCTATTCTCAGCAGACTATTGTATTATCCACACCTAAAGCTCTGGTTGTTAATGCCGGTGCCGATACAACAATACTACTTCATGATCAAATATACTTAGGTGGCAGTCCAACATCGGAGCACGGTAAACCACCTTATTCATATAATTGGACTCCGGTAGTAGGTCTGAACGATCCATATTCGCCAAATCCAATGGCCGCACCAGAAGACACCACAACGTATACTCTGGAAGTGACAGACTCGAATGGTTGCTCCTCCATTTCAGCAGTAACTATTAATGTCCTAGTTCTGGGAATTAATGAAAAATCAAACCAAAATGATATAACCTTATATCCGAATCCTAGTTCTGACAAGCTATTTATTCACTTTCGCTCTAAAATTGGGAAAGTCGAAATCTCACTAGCTACTATGAATGGAACGATTACACAACAGAAAACTTTATTTATTGAGAATGAGTCAACTCACGAACTTGACCTTAACTCTGAGGCTATCGGGGCGCATTGCTTGACGATTGAGAGCAAAGATTTTAAAATTTCCCGATCGATCATTATTAAATAAATCTGGATGAAACAAATATTTATAATTACACTGATCATAATTACAGGTTTAAATGCAAACGCACAATCATTAGCTAAAGGTACTATTTTAGATGCTGTTTGCCTTTTTGGTGATACAATTGTAATAAAGCTTGACAACGAAGCTGCTAATATTCAATGGCAAGAATCGTTCGACCTTACAGCCTGGGATGATATTTCACTTGGAAACGCAGACAGCTTAGTGCATTACGTTGGAACGAGGAGGTATATACGAGCTAAAATTATCTATGGAGATTGTAATCCTTATTTCTCCGACACCCTATTCATCAATACAGGCTGGCCACCTGATGCGCGATTTACTGCAGATACAATCTATGTTCAGATTGGAGATACCATCGCTTTTGAAGATCAGTCATTAAATGATCCGATGGAATGGCAATGGTTATTTGGTGATTCCGTAGGTAGTAGTCTACAACATCCAACACATGTTTATCAATATGCCGGGCTGTTTGATGTAAGCTTAAACGTAAGCAATTTATGGGGAAGCGATTCCTTAACAATTCCATATTTGATTTATGTATCAGATACGCTTTCCATTACTTGTCCGCTTACTGTAAATGACGTTGAGGGAAACCAATACAACACCGTACTTATTGGGAACCAATGTTGGCTAAAGGAAAATCTGAAAACAACTCATTATGCCAATGGCGCAGGTATTTGGAATATTACAAACTATAACCAATGGGCAGATCTTGAGAACAACAACACTGACAAAGCGTATTGTTTTTATGATAATGATACAATGAATGCTTCAAGCTATGGCGTTCTTTACACATGGGCAGCCGCCATGAATGGGAATGCCGGCAGCAACACAAGTCCTAGTGGCGTGCAAGGTATTTGTCCAAATGGTTGGCATGTTCCCTCTGATAGAGAATGGAGCGAACTTGAAATCTATCTGGGAATGACTCCGGCCGATGCAATATTCATTGCCTGGCGGGGCACAGATCAAGGAGGAAAGCTTAAATCAACTGGCGTTAACAATTGGGTGAATCCTAACGTTGGCGCGACAAATAGCAGCGGATTCACAGCTTTGCCTGGAGGTGTTCGGGGTGATTATGCCGCTGGATTTTACACAATAGGTGAGCGAGCTTATTGGTGGAGTTCCAGAGAGTATTTTTATAGCGATACCAAAGCCTATAATCGAATTCTTGATTATCTACGAGAAGATTCAGGAAGAGGTCGAATGGCGAAATCATCAGGTCTATCTGTAAGATGTGTAAAGGACTTTTAGCTTATTTTGATTGGTACTCAATTAGCTAGATACATTGTACTTTCTATCATATAACTGTATTATGGCAAACCCATTTCGTTAATAACGAAATGCAAGCTAGCAAGCGCTATCATTAGTTTAACAGCTCACCGATTCCTTCTATAGAACGGCATGATAAACGGGGTTAAACTTTCGCAATCCCCAAAACTGCCACTTAACTTTACTGTTCCGCTAGCGGTGGTTTATTTTCTCTTTCCTTTAGTATAATTCTTGCCGCATCTATCGCATAGCCAGCATAGGTGATT
>JBFHES010000409.1:0-2430 GCA_041584015.1 Bacteroidales bacterium | reverse complement strand
GTCCATGTCACCCTCACAGTAAGTTTCAAATGTTTTAGTGACCTGATCGCAGGAATCACCACCATAACAATCTGCCACCACCTCTGATCTCATTATAACGTCAGTATCATAGTTCATAAGCCAACCTTTCTACATAATAATACGAATACCCAAAATATCATTTATTCACCCCATCCCATTGCTTTCTGTTTTCACGTAGAGCTTTGATTACTTGCTTAACTGTTAACCCTGTGTCGTTTGCAATGTCGTGCAACCTATCGCCAAAGCGGAAGCGTGTTATTATTGTTTGCATGTTATTCACCTCGAATTTCCGCCAATAATCCATCAGCTTCACCAAGCAAATGTATTATGTCTTTTCTGCAGTTGTCGTGACTTGTTAGCCTTTCTAATAAGTCATACATTTTTGGCGCTGCGGCTATTAGGTGGGCATCCCTATTATCCTCATTGCAAATTACCGCCACCTGCTCATTGTTAACTCCATCACATGAAAAAACCATATCCCCGAATTGGATAGTCCACACACCTTTAGTAAAATTCGCTTCACTCATATCATCCTCCTAAAACTTAATTCCGGCTTTCTTTGCCTTCTGGAACCACATAAAAAGTTCTTCAGCTTTACGCGGTGTGACCGGAGACGATGGCGCATGCATAGCATTATGAAGAAATTTTTCTACTGCTTTGGTTTTTAACTCCTCGATTATTGGGTCCGTATCTTTTTTTGCTATTATCCCTTGAATGATTTCATCAATCGTTATTTTATATTCTAGCTTCGCCATTATTACTCATCCTTATATATGCTTTTAAATACATTTAACTTATTTTGCAGTGATTGCTTTGCAAATTTTGGACCCGCACCAACGAAAACCAAATCCCCATGCTGCGACTTGCCTGCCATATTCAACGCCTCTTGCGCGATTTCGATTAGCTGAGAAAGGTGCCTAGATTGCTGTTTTGCTCGTTCATTAAGAATACGGTTTCTTTCAATAACAGGCACGTTTTGACGCATTCTTACATGAGCGCGTTCACATAAAGCGTGTATTTCTTCGTTATCGGTTAATAGCTTGACTCGTACAAATTCATCAAGAACAAGGTCGTTTTGGTCTGTTGATAGCATTAATTGACGTTCAAGATTTTTCATTACAATGTCTTTTATTCTGAGTTGCTCGTTTAAATCATCGACAACGTCGTGGAAATAATCGTTTTCCTCGGAAATTGATTGAACTTGGCTCTCCAGTTTTTTAATGGCTCTCTCGTAGCCTTCTGCGTCTTTTTTCACAATATGGATATTCATTCTTACTCTCCATTTTTAAATTCGCTAAAATCAATACAATCAATCGTTGCGCCATTTACATAAATATTCGCCCAATCAAGTATTACCTTTACTGGTGTATCAATTAAAAATACTTTTGTTACCCTTCTCAGTGCATAATCGTCATAACTTATCCGAACTGAATAGGTTAATGTTGCAGCTATTTTTTTCATTCTTGACCAGACCTCCAATTAAAGTATTTTTTAGCGCACTCCCATCCGCTTTGGAAAAAGTGAAAAGGAATTGTACGACCTCCGGCGTATGCAGGGTGGTTTCTTGAATACTCTGAAAATTCATCTGTGAATTTAATTTGCTGGGCTTCGCCTTCGTCAACCATTCTGTAAAACATTTCATTTGGGTGAGTAAATGGATTCATCGACCTTATTCCATTTTCAGGTTCAACTCTGCGAAAATTAGTTCTGTATTCAGGATCTCTGTAGTAAACAGATTCACCGCTTTTAACTATTGAGTGAAACTCGTTTGCATCTTCTATTTCGACCATCATATTTGTTATTCTTCTCGAATTTATGCTAATAATACATCAGCTTCACCAAAGCGGAATCGTGTTATTATTGTTTTCATGTTATTCTCCTCTTGCATCTGCAAGTAACTGATTTATTTCTAAAGCTAGTGGTGAGCCTATCGCTTGATTTGCAAGTATTCGCTCAAGCATTCTATACATCTCAGGCGCTGCGGCTATTAAGTGGGCATCTTCTTCACTTCCAATTTCAGCGCAAGGCATGTCAAAAAAACCATTAACACAGCAGTTAGCTTCAATATGCCATTCGTCCAACGTATCATTAAATACCGCAACCCAATCACCTTTCGTAAAATTCACTTCACTCATTATCTTCACCCCTTGCTTTTGCTAGTAGCTCAGAAACCTCGTCATGGCTAAAATCTTCCATGCCGTACGGTTGTATCAACTTTTCCAACATAGCATACATTTCCGGTGCAGCGGCTATTAGATGCATGTTTGCAACCTGCTCTAGCCCAATATCCCTACTAAAGCGTATATCCATTTCGCAAATTGGCACTGTTAGTGATTCTTCTCTTTCCTCTGTTGTTATACAAACCTCTTTGGAATGCGAATCTCCATCGCAGAAAATCCACTCACCTTT
>JBFHES010000408.1:0-2431 GCA_041584015.1 Bacteroidales bacterium | reverse complement strand
GCTGTATCTGAATTAAAATTTCAAGAATAGAACTAGTTGAAAGTTGAAAGGATTTGCAAATAGAGGATCTGATAAGATAATGAAGATGATCTCTGCGTCTTAGCTCCTTTGCGAGAAATAAAATCTAAAAAATATGAAATATATTATAATAACCATCTCAATTTTGTTTAGCCTGAGTTTAGCAAGTCAGGAAGTATTAACTGTTGAGTCAGCAATTAAAATCGCTTTGGAGAATAACCATGGAATTAACATGGCAAAGAACAATGCAGAAATGATGCAGAACAGTGCAACAGCGGGTAATGCCGGATTGTTACCACAGGTGAATTTAACCGGCGGTCTTAATTATTCAAATGGCGAATCCATGGGGGTAAATGGAACTCAGGAAGTAGAAAGCACAAGCGGCAATGCCGGATTGAGCTTAAACTATACCTTGTTTGATGGTCTTGGTACCATTTATAATTATCAAGGACTAAAGCTAAATGCTGAGAGCGGCGCTCTGCAATCAAAATACATTATTGAAAATACCATTGTTCAGGTTGTAACTTCCTACTATATTCTGTCGTCGTGCGCCGACAATGTAAAATTGATGCAGGAAATGTTTGATATTTCGAGGGAGCGATTGGAGCGTGAAGCAGCACGAAATGAGTTTGGAACCAGCAGTACCTTACAAGTGCTGTCAGCTAAAGTTGATTTTAACAACGATAGTATTTCGTACATCAATAGTATAAAATCTTATGAACAGGCCAAGCATAGTTTCAATGCCCTGCTTGGACGAGATGCTGCAACAAGTTTTGATATTATTAGCGAAACATTTACCTATGCTGTTTATGAATTCGCTGAGATGGCGAATCTCGCGTATGATAAAAATCTGGCTTATCAGTTAAGTAAACTTGGTTATTCACAGGCTGAACTTGACCAGAAGTTAGCGTCAACCAATTTGTATCCCAGCTTAAGTTTGAACAGTTCGTATGGCTATAATCAAACGAATACAGGATTTGCTGCAAGCTTTGACGACCCGCTCATGAACTTCACAACAGGCATTACGCTTAGTTATAATTTATACAATGGCGGACAAAGCAAAATAAGAAGACAAAATGCGCGTTTGTCACTGGAGAATTCGCAACTAGAAGTTAATGAAAGTAAGCTTACGCTGGAGAAAGATTTAATGAATGCCCTTTTGGATTACAATAATAGTTTGGCCATTTTACATGCCGAACAGGAAAACATAGAATCAGCAGCGTTGAACTTTGATCAGGCAAAGGAATATTACCAGTTGGGGCAGATAAGTGCAACTCAATTTAGAGAAGCTCAGTCGAACTTAATTCGATCGAAAACAACAATTAATAGTGCTAATTACAATGCAAAGATTGCAGAAACAGAATTGAAGCGCTTAAGCGGACAAATATTATCATAGAAGAAAACCTATTAACCCACAATAAAACCTCTAATCATGAAAAAACCTATTAAGAAGTTGCTATCGCTAGCGACGATTATGCTTCTGCTTTCTATCATTAGCATTGCACAGCAGAAGCATACCATTAGCGGACACGTAACTGATGCAGCAACCGGGGAAGAACTCCTTGGCTCTAGTGTTGTTATAAAAGCATCATCAACCGGTACTGTAACCAATGGCTATGGCTTTTATTCTTTAACAATGGAACAAGGCAACTATGAAGTTATTTATTCGTTTATCGGATACCAATCGGTTACCAAAAAAATTGAATTATCGAAAAACCAGGTTATAAATATCGAGCTTGGCGAAAACACTGAAAACCTTGCTGAGGTTGAAGTGCTGGGGCAGAAAGTTGATAAGAATGTTCGATCAACAGATATGGGCGTGCTCAAATTGAATCCCAAAGAAATAGCAACTTTACCTGTTCTCTTTGGCGAACAAGATGTGCTGAAAACAATTCAGTTGATGCCAGGTGTTAAGGCAGCTGGTGAAGGCGGTAGCGGGTTTCATGTGCGTGGTGGAAGTGCCGATCAGAACTTGATACTTATTGATGAGTCTCCGGTGTACAATGCTTCGCATCTTATGGGTTTCTTTTCGGTGTTTAATTCCGATGCCTTAAAAGATGTAACCATGATTAAGGGGGGCATGCCTGCTGAGTATGGAGGACGATTATCATCTGTATTGGATATTAAAATGAAGGATGGTAACATGAAAGACTTTGGCGCATCGGGAGGCATTGGATTAATTTCATCGCGCCTTACACTTGAAGGTCCCATCAAAGAGAATGACGGCTCCTTTGTAATCTCAGGTCGCCGAACGTACGCCGATTTATTTTTAGCTTTTTCAAGCGAGGAACAACTCCAAAATACTTCACTCTACTTTTACGATTTAAACATGAAAGCCAACTACAAAATAGGTGGTCGCGATAGGATCTATCTTTCCGGATATTTTGGTCGGGATGTATTTGGCTTTAACGAT
>JBFHES010000407.1:0-2489 GCA_041584015.1 Bacteroidales bacterium | reverse complement strand
CGTTTTGAAAAAAGAAGAATTGCCTTTTCGCTGAAATCCTTTTCCAGAGCACGAGTTCAATAAACTGTCGATTAATTTTATAATTCTCCATAAAGACATAAACAAGTCCTCCGAAGAGAGCACCAATAACTGCCGAAATACAATATGTCAAAGCTTCAGTACTGATCAATGCATAAAAATCCAATTTTTGGTGCTGCAATGAATTAGCTATAAAAACATAAACAAGCACAGCCAACACTATACCCGGAATATAATACTTTGCTATTGTCAGGTATTTCAGATCATTAATTTTCTTCCACATAATTTCAATCCTATTTTGCTGGTATGTTAAAACACAAAATCCGTTCATCTCGAATGAATATCTGCTGATTCTGCAATAATGAACAAGTAGCTGTTGCAAGTAATTGATGCTAATTTAGTGAAAAAATATGAGCTGTTGTGCAACTGGTCAACTTTTGTTTTATATGCCTGATGCGCTAGGACTATTCTTACTTTAAACTAAACCTGAAAAGACACATTCCGTTTAACTACATTTATCTTTCACGACTAACGGCAACTTATCAAATAAAAATAATTAACACACTTTTAAAGAACTCATAACCTTATAATTCAAGTTATTTTAAGTAAATTTATGGTTTAGTATTAGCAACCTACTAACCCAAGAAACTATGAAAAGAGTAATTACCATTGCCTGCATTATTTGCTTTGCAAATATGCTAGTTGCCCAAACTGCTACTAAATTAATGAAACCGATTAGTGAGATAGGTTCGGTTAAACATTACACAGCACAGGAATTCAAACAATTTAAATCAAGTAAAGCCTATGGCGATATATTCTGGAGTGAAGATTTTGGAGGTGGTATAATTCCTGCCGACTGGACAATTTCTGAAACAACTGGCAACGGTTTTAATTTTATATGGAGCAACGACACGGTGCCTGGTCCAAATGGTCAATATGTAAATGGGATTCCCGCATTTCAAGGAACCAGCCAGCCCAATGGATATTTATGCCTGCCAGCAGATGAATACAATACCCCATTCTTTCCCAACTACATTAACCTTGATGCTTACGCACAATTACCTGTTTTAAATTTCGATACCATAGATAATCCAATGCTTGTATTCGAACAGTATTACAGATATTATGAGACACCGAAAATGGAAGTTATGGTAAGTACCGATGAAATAAATTGGGAACTATTTGATGTCGGCGGAGATATCGGTATGCACACAGTAAGTTCCAATCCTGATTATATCAGCATAAACTTAACCGATATTGTGGGAGGCGCTTCTACTGTTTATATTAAATTTCACTTTAGCGAAACCTCTCATTATTTCTGGGCTATTGACGAAATTAAAATTACCGAGGCTCCAGACAATGATCTTCAAATTATTGATGCCCATCTTACAAGTACCAACATAATTAATGGTGTACGCGAGTACCACGACTATTATTCCTCTATTCCCACAAATCATGTTACCCCAATAATGCCCTTTATCGATCTACTCAATTTTGGTAATACATCTCAACATGATATTGAGTTTCATTCAACAGTAACCGGAACTTCTGGCTCGGTTGTTTACGATCAATTTCAAATTGAACCTACCCTACTAAGTGACTCTATGTCGCAACCACAGATGCAAAATATGTTCTACGCAATTCCTCAGGATAGCTTTTACTTTAGCTTCGACGTGTTTCAATCAGAAACTGATCAGGAGCCTGCAACAAACACCTATGATCCAATTGGCTTTAAGATAAATTCTGACAAGGTATACGCTCGCGACACTGGCAAAGACAGTAAAGTAAGCCCATCGCAATACCCTGGTGGTGCTGACGGTGATTTATTAGGAGTTACTTATTTTGCACATGCACCTGATGTGGTGGAATCAATCTCAGTTTTCATTGATGGAACATCTGATATTGGAACCAGTATAATCGGTCAGCTTTATAAGGTTGAACAAAACAACAATATTTTAATCATCGAATCAGATGAACACATTATCCAAGCCGGCGACCTTGATAATTGGTTAACATTACCGCTCATTTCGGCTAATCCGAGTGACAAGGAACTTAGCCCAAACACACACTATATTGCTGCTGTAGAGATCTACTCCGGCCCTCTAAATCTCTTTTTAGGATCCGACACAAAAGGTCCTCACCTATATTTTCCATCAACCAAGCTCCGACTTGGAACAGATTGGTATTGGATAGGTACCATGCCCTTAATACGAATGAATCTATCGGGCGAGCATTTATTGCCGTTTATAACCTCAATACCAACCACACATATTCTAGACACCGAGGCATATACATATTCTGTGGAAGCTGTTGATATGTCAGGTCTTTCGCTTACGCTTAGTGCAACAACCACCAATCCGGAAACAAATATGACTGCGGTTGATAATGGTGATGGCACAATGACTATTTCTACTCCTGTTATAGAGACAACCACCTTCTCATCATCAGAATTCAGAATTTTAATAACCGTT
>JBFHES010000406.1:0-2489 GCA_041584015.1 Bacteroidales bacterium | reverse complement strand
GGCGAGTGAGAGTGTGCCAACTCACCGGGTGACTCCAAGTCACCCGGTGAGTAATCCTAAGCAACGCACTTATCCAATCAATAGACCTATTGGCAGTGCGACTTTGAGTGCCGGCCCCAAGTAAAAATGAAAGAGAAGCGTTATGCATTTCGAAAACGGACATTTATACCATATCTATAATCAGGGAAACAATCATCAGCGGATTTTTTACTGTAGAGAAAACTATTTGTTCTTTCTTAAGAAGCTAAAAGTTTATGTTCTACCATATGCCGATATTTTGGCCTGGTGCCTCATGCCCAATCATTTTCATTTAATGGTGAGGGTTAGAGATGTAGTGATTGAGCTACCAACTCACCGGGTGACTCCAAGTCACCCGGTGAGTAAGACTAAGCAGCGCACACTTAACCAATCAATAGCAATCTTGCTGAGATCATATACAAGAGCTATTAACAAACAAGTAGAGCGATCCGGTTCATTGTTTAGGGAAGATACAAAAGCCGAATGCCTGACTCGCGCTAATCATATTACACCTTCATTTTATAACACGAAAGCCGGAACTCAAATACATGTAGATCATCCTGAATGGAATTACCCTCAGGTTTGTTTTAATTATATTCATCTAAATCCTGTGGCTGCTCGTTTGGTAAAAGTAGTGACAGATTGGGAGTTCTCTTCGGCGTGTGATTACGCCGGAGAGAGAAATGGAAACTTGATTAATAAAGGTTTGGCAAACAAATTATTGCAGGTCTAGGCATTGCAAAGCCTTCGCCTGGCAGCAATAGTAATAACTAATAACTATGATTAAACGAACTATTTTAATTTCTAACCCCTGTTATCTCAAAAAGAAACTGGATCAATTAGTGGTTGAATATGCCAACCCAGAGAATCAAACTCGATCTGTTCCCATCGAAGATGTTGGTATTGTAATTTTAGACCATCATCAAATCACCATTACGCAAGCCTTGCTACTGGCCTTAAATCAGCATAATGTTGCTTTGCTTAATTGTAATGAGCAGCATATGCCACTTGCGCTAATGCTGCCCTTGTATGGCCATCATACCTATACAGAAAAAGTGAAGGTACATCTTCAGGCATCGCTTCCGCTTAAAAAGAACTTGTGGCAACAAACTATCGTGTCAAAGATTAATAATCAGGCTGCATGTTTAGAGTGGGTGGGAGCCGACCCAGGGCGATTGTATTATCTGTCTAAGTTGGTGAAAAGTGGCGATCCTGAAAATGTTGAGGGAAGGGCTGCTTCGCACTACTGGAACTTGTTGTTTGACGATACGCCGCAATTTAAGCGTCATCGCTTTGGTGATGCTCCTAACAATCTTTTGAATTATGGCTATGCCATATTGCGTTCGGTTGTTGCACGCGCACTTGTGGCGAGTGGCATGTTACCGGCTGTGGGAATATTTCACAGGAACAAATACAATCCGTATTGTTTGGCCGATGATATTATGGAACCATATCGCCCCTTTGTTGATAAACGGGTAATGCAAATTTGTGAAAGCCATACAGAGATAGAGGACTTAACAAAGGAGTTGAAGCAAGAATTGCTGAGCATTCCGGTAATGGATGTTTTAATTAATGGCGAGAAGAGCCCGTTGATGATTGCGGCAGGCAGAACCGCGGCATCTGTCATGCAGTGTTTCGAAGGGGTTAATCGTAAGGTGCTTTATCCCGAATTTATTAATGCATGAGTGATTTAAATCGTTTAAACCAGTATAGGATTTTGTGGATATTTGTATTTTTTGATTTGCCAACCGAGACTAAAACAGACAAGAAGAACTACACCCGTTTTAGAAAAGGATTGCAACAGGATGGTTTTACCATGTTGCAGTTTTCCATTTATATAAGGCACTGTAATAGTAGAGAGAATGCTGAGGTACATATGAAGCGTGCAAGAATTTTGCTGCCTCCGAAAGGCGAAGTGGTTATATTTACCATAACAGACAAGCAATTTGGACAGATGGAATTTTTTAGAGGGCCAAAGGAGAAGGAACGACCGGACACCCCGCAGCAGCTGGAACTTTTTTAAGCATTGGAACTTTCTAATGCGAATGCTAAAAATTAATGCGCATGATTTTATAAAATGGTGCGTATGTTTTATGAAAATGATGCGCATCATTTTCATAAACGAAGCGTATCTATTCAAAAAATACAAGAATTGCTAACTAAACCGGGCTTGTATGTACTATGCTTTGGTCAGTCTAAAATGAAAAAGCCGCTTGATTCATGTGGAATCAAACGGCTTTATTCCGATTTTTTAATCCTGTTTTTAAGACACCATACTGAATCTCAGTAAGCTATCCGAATGACGTTGTGTCAAAGATCGCGAAATCTAAATCTGAAAGCAATTCACAACCTTAAAGCCTCGCTATCAGGAGCTGGTTATGTTGTGTCAAAGATCGCGAAATCTAAATCTGAAAGCAATTCACAACTTGGCTCGTTGGGCAACTGCAGGCCGTTAAGTTGTGTCAAAGATC
>JBFHES010000405.1:0-2504 GCA_041584015.1 Bacteroidales bacterium | reverse complement strand
TTTAAACTTTTTACTCTGCTCCTGAATATCTTCTCTGTAGGCTTTATAGCTCTCATAATTCACGGGCATAAGCGATTCATCACGACGTTTCTTAAGCATGAATGCATTCTCCTCTATTGCGCCAAATACTTCATTTTCTTTCACACGCTTAATTGAGTTTTTCTGAATCTCGCTAATCTTCGCATCCCAGTCTTTATTGCACTCTTCATACTCAGCAGACTGAATTTCATCGAATGGCAAAGCAAAATCTAATTCCTTCTCGCCAGTTTCAATATAGGCTTGCATATCCGGAAGAATTACATCAGGTATAACGCCCTTTAACTGTGTTGTTGATCCATTAATTCGATAAAACTTTTGCATAGTTACCTTAAGCGCCCCAAGCGGTTTAAGATCATCCAGCGATCTTGGTAGAACGCGGTCAAAGTCAAGCACACTTTGCACTGTTCCTTTACCATAAGTTGAATTAGACCCAACAATAACCGCTCGTTTATAGTCCTGCATTGCAGCTGCTAATATTTCCGAAGCACTAGCTGAGTAGCTATTAACAAGAATCACCAACGGACCATCATATTCTATTCCTTTGTCTTCATCATTAAAAATGTAAGGTTTCTGACCTCTGGCCTTTGCTTGCACTATTGGTCCCTCATCAACAAACAATCCACCCATTTTAACTACATCCTGTAATGAGCCACCTCCGTTGTATCTAAGGTCAATGATAATTCCCTTAACATCCTCTTCTACCAGCTTATCAACTTCAATCTTTACATCTTCTGAACACAGACGAGCTCCGGTGTGCGTAAAGTCAGAATAAAATTTTGGTAAATGTATGTATCCTATTCTATCACCTTCATCTTCAAGGATGGCACTTCTGGCATAGGTTTCTGTCAACTCAACAATGTCTCTTTCGATGGGAATAACTACAATACTCTCATCAACTTTTTTAACCGTCAAGCGCACTTCTGAGCCTTTTTTACCTCGGATTAATTTCACGGCATCATCCAATCGCATGTCTACAACATCCACTGCTTCATCGTCGCCTTGACCAACCTTCAGAATCTGATCGTCCACTTTAAGTTCGCCCTGGCGATACGATGCACTTCCGGGTACAATATCAACAACGGTAATATATCCTTCGCGAACGGAAAGCGTAGCGCCAATACCTTCAAACTGCCCGGTCATGGATATGTCAAAATTCTCCTTATCGCGTGGCGGGAAGAAAGTTGTATGCGGATCGATAACATTCGTTAAACAATTTAAATAGATTGATTGGCGATCCTTATATTCTAGCTGATCCATTCGATGGAAAAAGTCATCAAATGTTTTAAGCACCTTTTTTCTGGAGTATTCTTCCAACTCACCAAATGATTTTACAGAAATGGTATCATTCTTCTCAAGTGCTTTTTCTTGCTCTTTTTCTTTATCAACAATGCGGGTTAATGTTTGATACTTCAAGATAGAACGCCATACTTCCTTCAATTCATCAAGATTAGCAGCAAATTCCTTTTTATCTGAATCCGTTTCAATCCGATCCTGTTTATCAAAATCAAAAGGCTTTGATAAAATATCCTGATACATTAAACGAACCTGGTCGATTCTTATATTCAAGGTATCAATCGATTCATTAAGGAAGTTATGAGAACGGGTTTTAATCTCATCATCAAGTTTAGTATAGTACTTCTTAAATTCATCAATATCGGTTTTTAAGAGAAAGCGTTTACCATAATCTATACGATCAATGTAGGTATCGAACACCTTTGCCGAGTAGCTGTCATTTATTTCTATCTCGCTAAAGTGCTTTCGAGTAAGCCCTTGAAAGATTACATCTATCAGTACGCCATTCCTTCGCTCCTGATCTACCTCGGTTTTGAAAGACAGTAGTAACAAGAGCATTAGCGGAATAATGGCTATACGGATTAATTTATTATTCATAATTAGAGTTTTATAATTCAAAATGTTAACGAAAATATGAAAAATGTATTTCAATTATGGTTTCTACTTTTCATTTAATAATTATTAACAGTTGAACTTGTGCACATGGAGAGCCAAACTGTAAAACGAAACCATTTAAAACTATTTTTGTTACCTGTATAAATGTAGTACAAGTATTAATCGCACATGCAATATATTATAGATTTCATTCAGTCGCTCATTCACCTTACCAATGAGATGTCGTTTTGGCTACTCATTGGATTCCTCTTTGCTGGAATACTTAATGTTGTTGTTTCTAATAATCTTGTTTCCAAGTACCTGGGCAAAAGCAATCTAAAATCAATCATCAATGCCTCGCTACTTGGCGTGCCTTTACCTCTTTGCAGTTGCGGTGTTATACCAACAGGTGTAGCTATACACCAAAATGGATCTTCGAAAAGTGCTGCGGTTTCTTTCTTAATTTCAACGCCTCAAACCGGGGTCGATTCCATTATGGTTACCTATTCTCTACTCGGTTTACCTTTTGCCATTGTGCGCCCAATAATTGCGCTTTTTACAGGAATTGCTGGAGGGCT
>JBFHES010000404.1:0-2504 GCA_041584015.1 Bacteroidales bacterium | reverse complement strand
TTGTCTTTTTCATTTGACGTATATTATTAATGATTTTTGTATTTTTTACAAAGTAAACAAAATTACCTTTTTTACTGTTTAATATATGGCAAGCGATAATTAACAAACTAAAATATTAGAATTATGAGTGAAAGTAATTTTGAAGCACTAGGTGGAATAATTAAAGAAGAAAAACTATATAGCGTAAATGAGAAAGTACTCTTCAATACATTAGTGCTTGAGTCTAAGGAACCGTATCCGGGATATCATCATGCTTTACCAACAGAGACTGTTCCAAGGTCGGTGTTTATGGTAACTAAAGAGTTACTCACACGCGAAGAGGTTACAAGGCTTTCGCAAAAGATTAAAGTATATGCTGATTTTGCGTTCGAAGCAGTTACCGGTGAGGTGTATATACATAATACAATGTATCCATGTATTAGAGTTAAAAACCTTGATAAGTATGAACAGATAGCAGAACTTCAGTCGATGTTTTTGAACGAAGGTGTTAGTTTTAGAAAGGGAACAGAAATTTCGCATAAAGCAATCATCAAGATTAAGAAGACCTTTTTACTTGGCGAAAATGAAGACAAGATATTTTGTGATAAATTAGAAGATTATCAGGGCTACTTTATTTTACCAAAGCAGTTGAGTTGGAAGCTTTTCGAGAAAATTACCTATAACATAAAGAACAACTGGGACGGCAAGCACTTTGACGCTGCAATTGGTTATTTTTACAAGGACTTTGAAATTCTTGATGTGGTAAGAATTTATCATCACTCGAATAGCACTGAGATTCTATCAAAACTCCGGGAGCTTTATTTAAAGGAGCTTGAAAAGTATTAGCATAAAAAAACCGGGTCATGCCCGGTTTTCTTATTTATATAACATTGTTTAAAAACGATCCGAAAAGCACCAGAAGCACAATGCCCGTAAAAAAGAGTAGTGCTTGTAAACCTAGCAGGAGTTTAAGTAGTTTTGGGCTTGAGATAAAGTTCCAGGCCAAGCCGGCAAGTAACGACACGCCAATGGCAATTAATCCCCAAGCCATATAGTTCGATATGCAAACGCAGTATACGCGTAAGGTTTCGAATTGAAACATCGAAGCAGCTACACTGATCATTATTGTTGCGATTGCTGAAATGTTAAGCAATAGATTTAATCGTATTTCTTTCTGTTCCATCGTCAGTAGTTTATTGGGTGCTTAGTTATGCATCAATATTGGCATATTTAGCATGTTGTTCAATAAACTCTCTACGTGGCGGAACTTCGTCACCCATTAGCATAGAGAAAATTCGATCTGCTTCAACAGCACTGTCAATAGTTACCTGGCGCAATGTTCTGTGGTCAGGATTCATTGTTGTTTCCCAAAGCTGCTCAGCATTCATCTCACCAAGACCTTTGTAACGCTGTATACTTATTCCTGTTTCTTTCCCTTTTCCAACTTCCTCCATAGCTCGAAGTCTGTCGTCTTCGCTCCAACAATAAACGGCAGATTTCCCCTTTTTTACTAAATAGAGTGGTGGAGTGGCAATGTATAAATATCCCTTCTCAATAAGTTCCTTCATGTATCTGAAGAAGAAAGTCATGATTAGTGTGGAGATGTGGCTACCGTCTACATCGGCATCCGTCATGATGATGATCTTGTGATAGCGAAGTTTTTCAATATTTAGAGCTTTGCTGTCTTCTTCTGTTCCAATGGATACACCAAGAGCCGTAAAAATATTTCTTATTTCTTCGTTCTCGAAGATTTTGTGTTGCATGGCTTTTTCAACATTCAGAATTTTACCACGTAACGGCATAATTGCTTGAAATTTTCGGTCACGACCTTGCTTTGCAGTTCCGCCCGCTGAATCTCCCTCCACAAGGTATACCTCGCAGTTTGCTGCATCACGATCTGAGCAGTCCGCTAGTTTACCAGGTAGTCCTGATCCGCTTAAAACGTTCTTGCGCTGTACCAGCTCTCTTGCCTTGCGGGCAGCATGTCTTGCAGTTGCAGCCAAAATAACTTTAGTTACAATTTGCTTTGCTTCCTTTGGATGCTCTTCCAGGTAAATTGATAGAATTTCGGAAACGGCCTGATCAACTACTAGGCTAATATCAGAGTTACCTAACTTGGTTTTTGTCTGACCTTCGAACTGTGGTTCTTGAACTTTTACAGAGATAATAGCTGTAAGCCCTTCTCTAAAGTCATCACCACTAATGTCAAATTTAAGCTTAGTTAGCATACCCGACTTATCGGCATAGTTTTTTAATGTACGGGTTAGGCCACGTCTGAAACCTGTAAGGTGTGTTCCCCCCTCAATTGTATTAATGTTGTTTACATACGAATGAATGTTCTCAGTAAATGATGTATTGTAATGCAATGCTATTTCAACGGGAACATCATTTTTTTCTGTTGAGATGTGAATAACATCGTCAATAAGTCTTTCTCGTGTTTTGTCTAAGTACTCAACAAATTCCGATAATCCTTTTTCAGATAAGAAACTATCACTCTTTTCTTCTTCACCTTCAACAATTCGATC
>JBFHES010000403.1:0-2557 GCA_041584015.1 Bacteroidales bacterium | reverse complement strand
GAACCATCACCGGAACCAAAGAAATTGAGAAAATTTACGAAGCTTATAATAAAGGTAAAGCCATTGAATGGATTAAAGTGCACAATGTGCCCGATCATGTTTATTTTAATCATGCGCAACATGTGAATGTTGGTAAATTGGATTGTAAGGAATGTCATGGGCCTGTTGAAACAATGGATCGGATTGTACAGGTCGAAGATCTAAGCATGGGTTGGTGCATTGAGTGCCACAGAACAAAAGAGGTGCCGTTTACAAGCAACAAGTTTTACGAATCCTACAAAGAGCTTCACGAGGAGATAAATGCCGGGAAACGAAGTAAAGTTACGGTATCAGATATTGGTGGTAATGATTGTCAGAAGTGTCATTATTAATTAGGTGTAACTATTAGCCATACATACAAATGAAAAATTACTGGAAAAGTATTAATCAATATAAAGACTTGCAAAGCGAGTTATCATTTAAGCCGGAACCCGAAATGGAGTTCTCTATCCAAGGAATGTCTGATGAGGACATAAAAGGCAAGAGTACACGACGCGATTTTTTAAAAACACTGGGATTCTCCGTTGGTTTTGCCGCCCTGGCAAGCAGTTGCGAGACACCTGTGCGAAAAGCAATTCCGTACCTTATTCAACCGGAAGAGATTACGCCGGGCGTTGCAAATTATTATGCCACCACATTTTATGATGGCCACGATTACGGTTCTCTTTTAATAAAATGTCGCGAAGGCCGCCCAATTAAGGTAGAAGGAAATAAACTGTCTACCATTTCTCAGGGAGCAACCAATGCACGAGTGCAGGCCTCGGTGTTGAACTTATACGATAATGCCCGCTTAAAAGCCCCTCAAATCAATGGAGAATCCAGCGATTGGGCCACCGTTGATGCAGAGCTTTTAGCTGCGCTCGATCAGGCTAAGGGTAAGGAAGTGGTATTACTCACATCAACCATTATAAGCCCCTCAACCAGAAAAGCAATTAGCGAACTATTGGAGCGCTACGACAACATCACCTGGTCAAGCTACGATGCTGTTTCTATGCAGGCCATGCGAAAAGCCAATGAATTGAATTTTGGCGAAAGCTTTATTCCCACCTATAACATTGCCAATGCTTCGTTTGTAATGGGATTCAATGTCGATTTCCTAGGAACATGGTTGTCTCCTACGGAATTTACGAAGCAATATTCGGCGTCGCGCAAGTTACTTGATGGTAATATGGATATGCTGCGCCATGTACAGTTCGAATCGCAATACACCATTACTGGTGGTGCTGCTGATGATCGTATTCCGATTAAACCATCTGACGAAGCTGCAGTATTATTAAATATATATAATGTAGTAGCAGAGCGTTATGGTATGTCGTTGGTAAATGCTCCGGCTACCAATATTGAGTACATGTCGTACGCAAAAGAATTATTGGTTCATAGCGGCACCTCAATTGTATTCTCCGGCACCAACGATGTAAATATTCAATTAATCGTAAATGCCATTAATCAGTTGTTGGGTAATTACAGTTCAACCATAAATATCAACAAGCAATTTAATTTTAAGCAAGGAGATGATCAGGTTATTAATGATCTGATTGATCGAATAAATGCAGGTGCGGTTAGTGGAGTTATTCACTACAATGTAAATCCCGCTTATGATGATCCTAGTGCTGCAAAATATAAAGAGGCACTTACAAAAGTAGACTTAACTGTTTCAACAGCCGAATCGATGAACGAAACGGCAGCGCTCTGTAAGTATGTTTGTCCGGATCATAATTATCTTGAGTCATGGAATGATGCTGAACCACAAACCGGAGTTTTCTCATCCCAGCAACCAACCATCAAACACATTTACGATACGCGCCAGGCACAGGAAAGTATTTTACGTTGGGCCGGCAACACAACTGATTTTGCTGACTATATGGAGCAGTTCTGGAAAACAGAAATGTTTGCCATGCAAACAGAGTTTGTAAATGCAACCGCTTTTTGGAATCATCTAATACATGATGGTGTGTTTGTAATGGAAGCGGAAGAGCGAGCGCTGGAGTTTAGTTCAGTTGATTTAAGAATTACCGATTACGGATTAGACAATGATATTGAGCTGGTATTGTACGAGAAAGTTGGAGTAGGCGATGGTAAGTATGCCAATAATCCTTGGTTGCAGGAATTACCCGATCCGGTTACCACAGCCACCTGGGATAATTACATTTGTTTACCGCACAAATATGCTGAGGAAAAAGGTCTTAAGTTCGAGGATGTTGTTTTGGTTAATAATGAGTTTGAACTTCCGGTAATAATTCAACCGGGATTGGCTTATGGAACAGCGGCAATTGCCATTGGATATGGAAGAACCAGTGCCGGAAAAGTTGCGGATGACGTGGGTAAGAATAGCTTCCCATTGAGTTATACAGCCAGTGGTACCAAATCATTATTGGGAGCAAAAGTAACTATCGAAAAAATGGAAGGTAAAACCTATCCGTTGGCATTAACGCAGGAACATCATACCCTTGAGGGACGCGATTTGGTGCGTGAAACCACACTTGATGAGTACAAAGAAAATGCGGCTGCAGGAAATGAG
>JBFHES010000402.1:0-2593 GCA_041584015.1 Bacteroidales bacterium | reverse complement strand
GCAATGAAGGGGTACACTATTCAATATAACCCGGAGGCCTATGCCATAGAAACTGCTTCGGCTGATGTTAAGGAAGAATTGAAACGAAAGATCAGGATTTCAGCTGGCGGTATCCAGTCAGTTATCAGAATGAAGCCTTTGTTAAATCCATTTAAATATGGTGTGCTGTCCTTTCAGTACGTATCACATCGTGTATTACGGTGGACTTTAGCTCCACTGGGCCTGTTATTGCTTATTCCAATAAACTTGTGTCTGGCAATATATTCCGGAACAGGGATTTTTGATCTCGGGTTATATCAGGTGCTATTTTGGGGACAAGTATTGTTTTACGCAGCTGCTTTGCTCGGATGGTTTCTTGAGAACAGAAGCATTAAGGTTAAGGTGCTGTTCATCCCTTACTATTTCTTTATTATGAATCTTTCGGTGTTTCTTGGTTTGCGAAGATATCTTCGGGGTAAGCAAACCGTAAACTGGGAAAGAGCTAAGCGTGGCGTTTAGCTCCTTAATTAGTCTTAATCAAGTAAGCCTGGTCTTTTCTTTTTAGTTAATTCAATAGATTGCTCGTGGCGCCACTTCTCAATTTCTGGAGTATTGCCGGATAGAAGAATATCAGGTGCTTTCCATCCATTAAAATCTGCCGGGCGAGTGTAAACTGGCGGAGCCAGTAAATTGTCCTGGAAAGAGTCGCTTAAAGCAGAAGTTTCGTCCGACATGGCTCCGGGGATTAAGCGGACAATTGCATCAACCATTACTGCAGCGGCAAGTTCGCCACCTGTTAGCACAAAATCACCAATCGATACTTCCCTTGTAATTAAATGGTCGCGAACACGCTGATCAATTCCCTTGTAGTGTCCGCAAAGAATCAGGATGTTGCCTTTTAATGAAAATCGATTAGCCATAGGCTGGTCAAATAATTCGCCATCTGGAGATGTATAAATGATCTCATCATAGTTGCGCTGGGCTTTTAAATGTTCTATTGCTAAATAGATTGGCTCAATGGTCATTACCATTCCTGCTCCACCTCCAAAGGCATAGTCATCAGTTCTGTGATGTTTGTCTTGGCTAAATTCTCTTATGTTGTGCACATAAACTTGTGCAACTCCCTTTTCTGTGGCACGCTTAATAATTGAATGGTTAAAAGGTCCTTCTAAAAGTTCAGGCAGTACCGTAAGTATGTCTATTCGCATTTCTTTCTATTTGATTTTACAAAAGTAATAAATGTGTGCTCTTAATATTGATTGTGAGCTGCCATAATGTCGCGAGGCTTATTTCTTGTCGATCTGTTGTTATGGTGAGAAAGTGTTTCGTTTTAGGACTTTGTTCTGTGGTTTATATTTTGAGTGATCGGAAAATGTGTCATGTTTTCTGGGCGGAATTCGGAAGTTTTGTAAGTAAAACGCAATTGGCATTTAGTTTGACTAATTGGTTTCGTAAAATTTAAAAAACGAACAAAAAATAATTTTAGGAGGAAATAAAATGAACGTAGTAAAATTCAATCCATTCAGACCAGCAATGTCAAGAAACTTCAATTTTGAGAATTCAAACAATTTGTTTGATGATTTTTTCGGGAACGATTATAGCTTTTCAGCTGCGAATCGTATACCAGCCGCCAATTTTGTTGAGTTGGAAAAAGAATTTCGAATTGAATTAGCAGCACCTGGTTTAAATAAGCAAGACTTTAAAATTAACCTTGATAAACAAGTGTTAACAATTGAAGCTGATGTTGTAAAAGCTGATGACCAGCCAGAAGTAAATCGTACACGTACTGAGTTTGAATACAGTACATTTAAAAGAAGCTTTAGATTAGGCAAGGTGTTAAATACTGATGAGATTAACGCAAAGTATGAGAATGGAATTCTTACCGTATCAATTGCAAAAAGAGAAGAAGCCTTAGAGAAGCCGGCAAAGGAAATTCAGATTTCGTAAATCTTATAATTCATAAAGCATAGTTTAGTTAACAAGTTTGAGCGCTACTTAGAAATGAGTAGCGCTTTTTTTGAATATTGTCGATTGTGCTTAGTGATAATTATTGCTTAAATGTGCTGGTTTCAAGACTGTTTAGTAACAGTTTTGTGTTGTTGATTCATCCGCTATTTTCAATTGCATGTTTGCAGTTTAATACCTATTTTCGTCGGTCATTTATTAATCTGTATGCACGTGTTGATTGCACTAGCATATAGAGAATCAGAGATGACCGGGGTTTTACCGGTTTCTTTGAAATATGTTTTTTACGAATCCACTGCTTAGGCAGGAACTGATACAATAAAGTTGAATTTCGGGAAACCGAAAATTAAAATTTGAATGATGACAGAAAAAGAAATGAACCTGGAAAATCAGGAGCCAGAAACAGCTAACATTGAAAGTACAGCAAAGGAAATCAATCCTGAAAACCAATCAAACGAAAATCTGGAAAATGAGCCTGTAAAGGTTCCGGAAGCATCTCAAGAAAATGTTGTAGAGGAAGTTGAAGCAAAAGTTGCTGAAACGGTAGAGGAGAAGGCAGATAAACCTGCGGAAGAAACAGCTGAACCGGCTGTAGCACAAACTGAGAAAAAAGACGAAAAAACAGAACTGACTGATGAAAAGGTAGAGG
>JBFHES010000401.1:0-2603 GCA_041584015.1 Bacteroidales bacterium | reverse complement strand
GACCAACAATGGCAATACTTTCCCCTTGCTTAATTTCAAAATTTAAACTTTTAAGAATATCACGCTTTATCTTCCCTGTTGGGTTTGTAAAACTTTTATGTAGGTTTTGTATTTGTAGCATAATGTTAATTTATTCTCTCGCAAAGGCGCAAAGGCGCAAAGAAACAATCTTAAACTTTGCGTCTCTGCGCCTTTGCGAGAACTTTTTTATCTTTTTACTCCTTCATACACTTTCACCAATTCCGATGCCAGCACATTTATATTAAAATCTTGTTCAATACTTTTTCTGGCATTTCGGCTTAGTTGCTTTAGCTCAGCTTCATCGTTTAATAAACCTGTAAGCGTTTTTGCTAATTCATCCGGCGTGTTTTTATCATAAATTAATCCACCCTTCGATTTCTCAACAATCTCGGGAAATGCTCCTAAAGCAGGCTGCACCACAGGAACACCACAGGCCATGGATTCTGTCAGGTATATGCCAAATGCCTCTCCGTTTTTAACTGGCACTGAAATCATCGACACTTTATCAAAAAACTCATGTCTGGCATCACCCTCGAATTCTTCCATAAACTCCACCTGATCTTCCAGCTTATTTTGCTTTAATGTTTTATTTATTGATTTTAAGAATTTCTTGTCAGCTCCTGTTGATCCACCCGTCACAATCAGTTTGACATCTTTCATGTCCGGATTTTGCTTCAGCTTTACAAATGCATCCACAACAATGTCAAAGCCATTTTCGGAATTAGTTCTACTGATGTACCCAATGTTTCTTGGTTTTTCTTCGGCAGGTTTGAACGTATAGTCATCCGGATCAACACCCAAATGTACCGTTGAAATTAGCTTTGGATCAAGCCCCATTCGATCGATGGAAACACCTGCATAAAAATCACTCACTGCAATAAACTGATCTACATCTTCAGCTTTTTGAGCCATCAGCTCCCACACTTCTTTTCGGTGCTTGTCGTTCATCGCATCCACCCACACATCTTCGTCTTGCAACGAACAAATTACAATGGCGCCCGTTCGCTCTTTTAGTTTTTTCGCCAAGCCCAGCAACAAGGCATTCGACAAATGAATAATATCCGCATTGGCATGATCAGCAATCCAGTCGGCCAATTTATTTAGTTCTTCATCTTGTTTGCCATCTTCGCCCAACAACATGGAAATGGTCATATCTTCCAGTCCTGTTGGATCAGTTGAACCTGACATGCCACTTGCCATTTTCAACATTGCCTTGGAATCCAACATGCGTTGAAACCACATGGGCGACTTCCTGAAAATAGAAGACATTTGTTTGAGGTAGAGATTTACAGCACCATAAAACACAGGCACTTCGGCCAAATCGTGCTCGTCGGAGAACAACGGCAAATACATTGGAATCTTTATCACCTCATGATTTAGCTCCTTCATGGCATCGTAAAACTTGCTATCGCGCAAGCAGTTTCCGCAGTAGAATGCGCCGCCGGAGCCAGGTATTATTTGTACTATATTCATATTTGAGTCTTTGCAAGAAACCGCCAAATACTTCGTTACTTTCGATTTTTGATTTAGTCATTTACACTTGTAAACTTCTGCTTCAAAAATCTCAAAAGCCTTGTCTTTGACGATTTCTTATCAAAGACTACAGCTGAAAGTATCCTTATTGACTTATAATCAAAATTAACAATTCATTTATTTCAAAAGATATACATTACCATCATTTGCACCTGCAACAATAGCTTTTGAATTAACAGCTGGATTTGAAAACACCGGACTGCCCAACTCAAATTCGGATTCAATGGCGCCACTTTCAATATCCAAAATCACAATATCACCACGCATGTTCACAACCAATACTTTCCCACCTTTACTTATGATCGGTGATGCATCAACTTTAAAACCGGTGCTCTTTTTCCATAGCAATTTACCCGTGGTTTTGTTGAAACAATAAACATGCTTGTCGCGATTGGTGCTAATTACCCAATTCTTATAAATGGCAGGCGATCCAATGAAAGGCAGGTTTGATTCCTCTGAATCGTGCTGCCACAAAGTCTTCTGAGCTTTCAAATCAACGGCCATAAAAATGCCATCGTAATCGCCCACAAAAGCAATATTGTTTTCCAAACATGGAGAACTGGCAATGTAAGTTGAGATATCGTATTTGGATTGCAACTTTCCGGTTTTGATATCCACTGAATGCAAATAACCATCGCATCCTCCAAACACCGCTTTCCCATTTTCTATCGCCACAGCGCCATTCAGGAAGTTATCCAACTCATATGTCCAAAGGCTATCGCCTGATTGTGCATTAACGCAATGCAAGGAGTAATCGTAGCTACCGACCAGGATGTATGTTTGCTTGTCATCCGCATACCAATTGGCCGTTGCCATGATTTGATTATCGGTTTTATACTCCCACAGCTTGCTTCCATCTTTTAACGAAATAGCATAAAGTGCCCCGGATAAATCACCAATATAAATGGTTTTATTGTGAATCATTGGTGACGCCTCAAATGCATTTGCTGCCTTGAATTTCCAAATCAATTTCCCATCCATATCGAGACAATACAAATGTGCATCTGTTGATGAGACTATTATTTTATCATCAACAATAAGTGGTGTGG
>JBFHES010000400.1:0-2656 GCA_041584015.1 Bacteroidales bacterium | reverse complement strand
TTGAAAGCCCAACATCACAAGCTGATTCTTTTGATATTGGGTAAACTCGCTTGCTTTTACTCTGTAAGAACCATATTCTCTGCGCGGTGGGTAAGCTCCGCGCTGTGCTTCGAATTGATTAGGGTTTAATCGCAAGCGGGCATCGTCTTCATTAACTGGATAGGTTGCCAAAAGTATGGATTTAAGACTACTCTCAAAATCACTTTGCTTATCAGGAATAAGCACTGGTTGCTTTGGTAATGGCAAATTATTAGGTTTCCAATTATTTAGGTTAAAGCCAAAATGTTTGCTTATTGCCTGCACGCTCATGGCTGTACCGTTTGCTTTTCCATCAACCGAATAACCTGCTATGTGTGGTGTTGCAATAAAAACTTGTTCAAGGAGTTCCCGATCAATGGTTGGCTCGTTCTGCCAAACATCCAGCACGGCAGCTTTTATTAGGCCCTTTTTAATTCCATGCTTTAAGGCTGCTACGTTACAGACTTCGCCGCGTGAACTGTTAATTATGTAACATCCTGCTTTTAGCTGATACATGAAATCCATATCAAAGAGCTCATCGGTTTTGTACGGTCCGGCATTAATATAAGGAACATGAAAAGTTATAATATCGGCTTCTTGCTTTATTCTTTCAATGGAAACAAACTGGCTGGAACTTTCTTGAGCTTCTCGTGGTGGGTCGTTTAAAAGTACGTTCATCCCAAGTGCTTTTGCGCTATTGGCAACTTTACTTCCTACATTGCCAACGCCAACAATTCCTATTGTTTTACCTTTTAAGCAAAACTTGTATTTGTTCGACAAGCTAGCCAAAGCCGAAAGTACATATTGATTTACCGACTCGGCATTGCAACCCGGAGCGTTGGTCCAGTTGATGCCGTTCTTCTGGCAATACGCTTTATCAATATGATCGTGACCAATAGTTGCGGTGGCAATAAATTGCACCTTGCTGTTCTGCAAAAGCCCTGAATTAATCTTGGTTCTGGTTCTAATGATTAATGCATCTGCATCTTTTACATCAGCAGCAGTAAAGGCAGCGCCACTTAAATACCGCACAGTGGCATATGGCTCCAGTATTCCTTTTATAAACGGAATCTTGTCGTCAATGATGATATGTGGTTTTGTATTTGGCATACGATACTGCAAATATCAGTATTTTTAATATTACATCGTTAAATAGATGAATGAACAAATTAATTTTTCTATTCGATTTATGTAATTGGCTATTAATTATCGTAAATTTGGGTATGCCGTATGGCGTACCCTTTTAAACTAAGCCTTATGAAAAGAACAATCGTATTATTCCTCGCTCTAATAATGGGGCTGGCTTCCTTTTCGCAGTTTAATGAAAGCTTTAATACAACTCTAAACGAAAAATCCACTGCTCTGCTCAATATTGACAACACCATATTTTATGCATTTACAATTTCAGATAGTTTGAATCATAAGTATATGCTAAGGTATGAACTGTATAAGGTTTCAAATACCGGAACCATACTAGATAGTTTAGTTGTTGAGCTTGACTCCGGATATACCTGGATTAATACGCTAAAAGGAATTGATGATGCTATTTATATGGTGTGCTTCAGAAGAGGAGGAATTGATCCTTTGTTTCCGCCTCAGATTAAAATAGCCCGAATAAATTTCAATCTTGAAATTGAAGTAGATAAAGAATACATAATTGGAATGGATTTTATTTCCAGCTTACATTCATTCTTCAATGAACAAGAAATGTTACTTGTAGTACATGGCAGAATTGATGGTTATGCTGACCAAGTACAGCGAGATAAAATATTCAGGGTTGGTGTAGCTTGTGATACTCTAAGTTCTGTTATTCCGGAGTTTAGAGGCACAATTAAAATCAAGAAGATTCCAAATGAAGAAAGCTATTACGTTACGTCCGCTTATCATAACTACTTTATTATGAAAACTGATTTGCAGTTTAATGTTCTCCAAATGAAATATACGGATATAATGACTACGTATCAATCGCGTTATTATTTTGATGAAAACAATGTTGACCTAACTGCAATTGTAAACGAAACACCTACCTATTGGGGCAACCCGTATGCTTATTCTCAAATAGGGATTATTAGACTAGATACCAGCTTTAACGAAAACACCTACGAAAGAATTTATTATGGTGATATGGATGTGGCAAACTATCTGAGTGATTATACTGTGGTTAAATCAAGTACTAAAGGTCACTTTATAGCATCAGTTGATAATATCAATTGGGAATTGTTTACAGATACTCCAAATAAAATTACTGTTCGTAATTATTCAAATGACTTGGCTTTTGTTTGGGAAAGAATCATCTCAAGTCCCGATACTTCCTTTTATATTTATAGTCTTTTAGATGCTGGAAATGGAATTCTTTTATCAGGCAGTAAATATTGCACTACTGATGTTCATCCCAATTGCGATGTATTTATTTACAAGTTCGAATACAATGGCAATTTTGCTAAGATATTTGAGCGAAAGATTAAGATGCCTGGTGTTAACGTTTACCCAAACCCAGGAACAAACTTTTTTAATGTTGAATTAATGTTTGATGCATCTAATTGCGAACTACTAATGTTTGATATCGCTGGCAGAGAGGTGCTCCGAAAAGAAATAAAACAAAATACTGAAAGAATAAACGCGGCGGCACTTGCTCGTG
>JBFHES010000399.1:0-2661 GCA_041584015.1 Bacteroidales bacterium | reverse complement strand
CTGAACCACATCCTTTCTTGCTTCCGGCTTTAAATGACGTTCCAAAATATAATCGTGCCCCTTAAATTCGGGTTGCATATTGGGGTTCGCTTCAAACACTTTCTTCTCACGCTCCATTAACAGTAAGCCCATGTACGCTCCTCCCAAATCGCCCGACACACAAATAAGATTGGTATTCTTGGCTCCATTTCGGTAGGTAAGGTCTTCTTCGTTGGCCTCACCAAGCGCAGTAATCGAAATGGTCATTCCGGTAAGTGAAGCTGTTGTATCGCCACCAATCAAATCAACGCCATATTTCTCACAAGCCAATTTAATTCCAACATAAAGTTCTTCAATCATCTCAAGTGTAAACTTATTTGAGATAGCAATTGAAACGGTAACCTGCTTAGGCACCGCATTCATGGCATACACATCCGAGAGGTTTACCATTACAGCCTTATATCCTAAATGCTTAAGCGGAGTATAAATTAAGTCGAAATGCACACCTTCAGTAAGCATATCGGTAGTAACAACCATTTTCTTATTACCATAATCAAGAACGGCAGCATCATCACCAACACCAAGCAAGGTGCTTTTATTTACAATCTTTAAGTCTTTGGTAAGCTCTCTGATCAATCCAAATTCACCCAGGTCATTTAGCGATTTAACTTTTTTCTCTTCCATATCCGAATAAAAATATTTTTTGCAAAGCTAATTTGATTTAGTCAAAATGTAATCATTTTCAACAAATTTATAAATTGAACCACTGCCATAAAACATCTTTTTGAGTAAAACCTTTTACGATGATTCTTGTTAGACTTTTAGTTTGTAATTTTTATTGAATTTTAATAAATATAATTTAAGAATTGATAATTTTACACCCCGTTTTTGGACGGTTGTTTCACATCAACATAAGTTGATAAAGAAAGAGTTAGGAAGATGGAAAAAGAGCAAGATGTTATCCTTAATGAGGTAACACAGAATGAATACAAATACGGATTTGTTACAGATATAGAATCAGACGACATTCCCAAAGGACTTAACGAAGATGTAGTTAGGTTAATAAGTGCAAAAAAGAATGAGCCAGAATGGCTGCTTGAATACCGCTTAAAAGCTTTCAGGCATTGGCAAACACTTAAAACTCCGGAATGGGCGCATTTGATAATTCCTAAAATCGATTATCAAGATATCATCTATTATTCGGCACCTAAGCAAAAAGCTAAACTTAATAGCCTTGATGAAGTAGATCCTGAGTTACTCGATACCTTTAACAAACTAGGTATTCCGTTGGAGGAGCAAAAACTCTTAAGCGGTGTTGCAGTTGATGCTGTAATGGACAGTGTTTCGGTAAAAACTACCTTCAAGAAAAACCTGGCTGATTTGGGTATTATTTTCTGTTCGTTTAGCGAAGCAGTGCAAGATCACCCTGATTTGGTTAAAAAATATATGGGGTCGGTAGTTCCTTATCGCGATAATTATTTTGCAGCACTTAACTGTGCGGTATTCAGCGATGGGTCATTTGTTTACATTCCACGTGGTGTTCGTTGCCCAATGGAATTATCAACCTACTTTAGAATTAATGCAGCCAACACAGGTCAGTTTGAGCGTACTTTAATTGTTGCTGACGACGACAGCTATGTTAGCTATCTGGAAGGATGTACCGCACCAATGCGCGACGAGAATCAATTGCATGCAGCAATTGTTGAAATAGTTGCCATGGAAAATGCCAATGTAAAATACTCTACTGTACAGAACTGGTATCCGGGCGACAAGAATGGCGTTGGTGGAATTTACAATTTTGTAACCAAACGTGGTATTTGCAAAGGCCGTAATTCTAAGATCTCATGGACACAGGTTGAAACAGGCTCTGCAATTACCTGGAAATACCCAAGCTGTATTTTAATGGGCGATAACTCGGTTGCTGAATTCTAT
The DNA here is from genome assembly GCA_041584015.1 of Bacteroidales bacterium. GTDB lineage: Bacteria > Bacteroidota > Bacteroidia > Bacteroidales > M50B96 > JBFHES01. The sequence goes on along the minus strand of JBFHES010000399.1, from coordinate 750 downwards.
TCGGTAGCTGTTACCAACAACCATCAGCAAGCCGACACCGGCACCAAGATGATTCATATTGGTAAAAACACAAAAAGCACGATTATCTCAAAAGGTATTTCGGCAGGAAAAAGCCAAAACAGTTATCGTGGTTTAGTTCGTGTTGGGAAAAATGCTTCTAATGCACGTAACTTCTCACAATGCGACTCAATGCTTCTGGGCGACCGTTGTGGAGCGCACACCTTCCCTTATCTTGAGGTTGACAACAAAACTGCTATAGTTGAGCACGAAGCTACAACTTCGAAAATTGGTGAAGACCAAATTTTCTATTGCAACCAGCGAGGTATTGATACCGAAGATGCAATTGGACTAATTGTAAATGGTTATGCTAAAGAAGTATTGAACCAATTACCGATGGAGTTTGCTGTTGAAGCTCAAAAGCTATTACAGATAAGTCTTGAAGGAAGTGTTGGATAAAGAAGTATCAAGATATTAGAATCAAGATTATAGAAAAGGAATGAATAATTCGGTGTTACATTTGAAAGAGAAAGAACAAGGCTTGCGAAATTTGAAGATTCTGAGTTATGTTAATCATAATGATGAAGATGCAAATTGAGTATAACGCAGTTATTTCCTTACAGATGGGACACAGCACAGAAGAAGTAAACAATAAAGTATATATATAATGTTACAGATAAAAGACCTAAAGGCGTCGATAAACGGAAAGCAGATTTTGAAAGGGATCAACCTTGAGGTAAATCCAGGTGAAGT
>JBFHES010000398.1:0-2676 GCA_041584015.1 Bacteroidales bacterium | reverse complement strand
TTCGGTCGATATAATTAATTACAGTGGCAAAGAAAATCAATCCAATTATCCACCAACGTAGTCCATTTATTTTCATATTAATTAATTTTATTTACCAAAATAGGATACTGCTGTTCCGTCAAGGAAATCTTCACGAACAGGGCTGAATACATCAATTAAAATTCCCTCTTCAAGGCATTTTGCAGAGTGTACCAGGTTTGGCTCAATGTAAACGCCATCGCCAGCTGTTACAATCTTTGTTTCACCATCAATTACAAATTCGAATTTACCTTTTGCACAGTATGTTGATTGCGTGTGGAAATGATCATGTGGTGCTCCTAGTGCTCCTTTATCGAATTTTACTTTCACCATCATTATCTGATTGTCAAACCCAAGGAATTGTCTTTGCACACCTCCTCCAAGGTCTTCCCATTCCATGTTCTCTGTCAGAATAAATTTCTCGCTTGCTCTTTTCATCTTATTTTAATTTTCTAGTTTTCAATTAATTTATAAGCTCCACTCCAATTGTAAGTTTTGCCTTCCAGTTCTAATGTATGATTCTTGCTTTCATCTCTTTTACCTGTGTATACCAGTAAAGTAAAACTTGTCCCCTTTATAGATTCGAACTTTAGTGCGGTGTATGCTTCTTCGTCCTTGAGTAGTTCTATGTTTTTGATTTCTTTTTCTTGTCCGTGAACTGATTCCGTATTTGGATTTTGGGTTCCATGACTTTCTATTATCGATGCGAAAGTGTGACTTCGAGCACCTTTTTGGCGGACAATAAAAACAGGTTCATGGCGAAGATTAAATGCCGGATCGTTTGCCCCGCTTTCACCAATAATTAATTCCGTATTCTTATCTGTACTTGTAGTGATCGAATAAACTCTACGGTTGTACATCCAGGTTATTCCAGTGCAAGCATCTTCACTTGTTCCAGTGGCTTGTTTCCAGATATGCTGGTATCCGTTCTCCGTTCCAAGAGGAACCTGTGCCGTTGAGTTAGCTGAGTACTCAAACCCAACATCTAAAATTTGCCCAAGAAAATGAAACGGTAAATCATAACTGCCAGACTTAATGTCAGCGTCAACTTTGAAAAGATCAATCAACACAGGATTGTTGAAGTGACTGCTTGCAAAAACAGCAGAGACTCTGGTTAATACTTTTCCTTCATAAGCTGTACTATCAATTGCACAAGCAATTCTAATTTCCGGATTTGAATAGTCACTAAATAAAATATCTGCATGATGCTCGTTGGCTACTTTAAATTTGCCATCGAATTGCGACTGCTCATTAATTACCACTGTATTGTGTGCAATTGTTTGCTTGCCAAAAGTTTCATTTTCGGGTAAATATCGGCCACCTTCCTTCGCCTTTACATTCACAAAACGTGCAGCACCATAATCGCTCAGCACTTCGTTTTCTTCATGAAAAAACATCAGGTTTAAACGATCGAAATGACCATGGACCAAACCCTGAGATGCACCTTTTAAAACAGCACAAACACTGTTTTCATCATCTCTAAGTATGGCTATTCCACCGGCATCACCATTTGTGCCATCAGAAATGGTAATGGACTTTTTACTAATTGGTTTTGCTAACCCGTCGCTCAATCCTTTAATCACTTCAAGTCCTGCACTGTTTATGTGTCGTGTTGGATTCGTTAAAGCAATATCAAGTAGCTCAGGATTTTTTGTTTTTGCGTAAAGCATATCTACAGCCCAAACCATTTCAGGTGCATTCAGACTCATCCCTTTCAAATTATCATTAATTGAGAAGAATCCTCCGTTGGCATCTGTTAACTGAATAAGGGTTTCAATGGCTTTGTAAAAAATTCCATCTTCAAATTCCATAATTTTCAGTGAAGGAATATTATTATCCAAACTCTGTGCAAACAATAGAAATGGAGTCATTGCATATCGCTGGTAATATGGCCCCTCTGTGTAATACCCATCAGGTGAAAATAATGAAGCAGTTTGTGTTAGAAAACCTGCTTCGAATTGCTTTTTGAAATTAGCGTCAATCTTTGTTTTGTTGGGCTTGTTGTTCTCTTTGATTCCGTAAAGCGATCTGCAAACCAATTCGTCATCATCTAAAACGATTCCGGTCATTCCAACAGCTGCAACTGCCCAGACACCATGATTGTGAATGCGATTAAAAACAAATTTCGATTCGATTGAAAGAAAATCTGCGTAAGGTCGCAACAGTTTTTCTTCTATGGTTTTTCTTTCATCAGGCTGCAAATATTCATAAATGCAATCGTAGCCCTGAATAGCATCAACCAGCCACACGGCATCATTCAGTTGTTGCCAGAATAATCTGCCAGGTGCATAGGATGCTTTTACAGGATGAGCTCCAAGCGACGGATACATTTGAGCGTAGGCCATGAAAATATTCTTGGCATATCGCGCGTACTTATCATCAGCGGTTGTCTGATAAATGGCACCTAACCGTTTTAATAATTTTCCATTTTGCTTATGCTTTCCGTGGGTGTAACCACCCGCTGGATCCACTGGAACAGGAACATCAAATGCCTCCAAAATCGCTTCATCAGCTTGTTGCTGAACCTGGCTCACCATATCATTCCACATTGGATATTCATTCATAGCCCGGCGTAATTCAGGTACCGATTCTTTGTTAAGAATTAATACAGGATGCTGTGCATTCATCGAAAATGCCAGACTAATAAGAAGGATGATA
>JBFHES010000397.1:0-2725 GCA_041584015.1 Bacteroidales bacterium | reverse complement strand
GCAACCTCTCGATCGTCGGCAACCTTCACATCACCATAAATATGCGGATGTCTAAAAATTAATTTATCGCATAAAGTATTGATCACATCAGCAATATCAAAGTCATTGGTCTCCGACCCTATTTTTGCATAAAATACTACGTGCAATAAAATATCGCCTAACTCTTTCTTAATCTCATCCGGATCGTTCACTAATATGGCGTCGGCCAATTCGTAAACCTCTTCAATTGATAATGTTCTTAAACTCTCAAGTGTTTGCTTTTTGTCCCACGGACATTGAGCCCGCAGCTCGTCCATTATTGTTAGTAAGCGTTCAAACGCTTTTAGTTTATCATTCGTTGTGTTCATCATGAAATTTTATTCTGATGTTATTATTCGTTTCCAGATTAAGCAACTCGGCAGCCTTTCCATTATAGATGGCTATTTCGAGTAAACCTTGCGTATTAAACAAAGCCAACAAATCTCCTGTGCTGCTCTCTGAATAAAAAGTGCTTATTCTATCTATTCGATCAAAGTTGGACTTTACATAAATGGTAAAATTCCTTCCAGCAGCTACTTGCTCAAACAAGTCCTTTTTGATATTGGTTATCGCATTTTTATATGAATCGATGTAGGTAATATTGCCAATAATTTCCGATTCATCGAAGGATGGTTGTAGGCGAATTTGCTGGCGGTAGTTTGAGATCCGACTCCCAATATCACTTAGTTTTCGTCCCTTGGCAATTGCAATTGCAGCATTGGCGTAATGTGATAACTCCGGAAAACTATCCAATTGCTGTTCTGGTGATAACTTTATCTCAACCAACTTTTCTGGCGCCTCTTCAAAAATCAAGCTCAGTATACCGCTGTCTGAGGCAATAAAATAATGATCACGATACTTTGCTGCCAGCAAACAATTATTTTTATCCAGCTCTGCACGTACCAAAATCATGTGAATAGTATTTTTTGGAAAATACGAAAACGAGCTGCCGACCACAAACGCAGCCTGAGCAATATTATAAAGACCAATATTATGTGAGATATCAACAATGCTTGCTCCTGTTTCGCTAAGTAGTTTGCCCTTTATAGCAGCACTATAGAAATCGTTCTTATTCCAATCCGATGTTAAGGTGATTACAGACATGCAAGTGTGAATAAATTAATGCAAATTTCTCCTCAGTAATTTGTTAATTTGCAAGCCAAAGGTAGAAATTATTATGTTTTAATATGTCCGAGAAACTCATTATACTTAAAGGAGTTGAACCTGTTGACATCTATGGGGTTAACAATTCGAAACTAGAGCGCTTGCAGAAATTCTTTTCCAAGCTCAAAGTAATTGCCCGTGGAAACGAATTGAAAATTATCGGCGAGGAGTCGGAAATTAAACGATTCGAAAAAAAATTCGACAACTTAACTGAGCATTTTCAACGATATGGAAATATAACCAATAGTGATTTTGAGCAGATACTTTTGAATAAAGACGAGAATGGATCTCTTGGCCATAATGGCGGCGATGACGTGTTACTCTTTGGTAACAATGGCAAGCTTATCAGAGCACGTACACCCAACCAGGTGCGCATGGTAAAAGATGCCGAAAAAAACGATCTGCTTTTTGCGGTTGGCCCCGCAGGTACAGGTAAAACATATACAGCCATTGCACTTGCGGTTAAAGCGCTTAAAAATCGAGAAGTAAAACGAATTGTACTTAGTCGTCCGGCTGTTGAAGCAGGTGAAAATCTTGGCTTTCTTCCGGGTGATATTAAAGATAAAATCGACCCGTACTTGCAGCCTCTTTACGATGCCTTGAATGATATGATTCCAGCCAAGAAACTGAAAGACTTTATGGAAGATGGAACCATTCAAATTGCCCCACTGGCGTTTATGCGCGGACGAACATTAGAGAATGCATTTGTAATTCTTGATGAAGCTCAGAACGCAACAGTAAATCAATTCAAAATGTTTCTTACCAGAATGGGCAAGAACGCAAAGTTTATTGTGAACGGAGACATTACACAAATAGACTTGCCTAAAAAAAGCATGTCGGGGTTATTGCAAGCACTAAATATATTAGAGGGTGTAAATGGCATATCAATGATCTTCTTCAACAAAGAAGATATTGTTCGACACTCGCTTGTTAAGCGAATTGTTGACGCCTACAAAAATTCTGCGAAGCAGGAGGAAGATAAGAAAAATGAATCTGCTGAAACGAATTCAGAAAACAAGAAAAACAATTAAATACTAGAGAAAATGAAACAAGCTGTAACTAAAACTAATTTTAATTTTCCGGGACAAAAACATGTTTATCATGGTAAAGTGCGCGACGTGTACAACATTAATGATGAGCATTTGGTAATGGTTGTTTCCGACCGTATTTCTGCTTTTGACGTGGTGCTGCCTGAAGGTGTTCCTTACAAAGGACAAGTACTAAATCAGATTGCTGAGAAATTTCTTGATGCCACTGCCGACATTGTTCCTAACTGGAAAACGGCAAGTCCGGACCCTATGGTAACTGTTGGAAAATATTGCGAACCATTCGCAATTGAAATGATCATCAGAGGCTATCTTACAGGAAGCTCATGGAGAACATACAAAGGTGGTGCTCGCGAAATTTGTGGTGTTCCATTAGCCGAAGGCTTAAAAGAGCATCAACGTTTTCCTGAGCCAATTGTAACTCCAACAACCAAAGCTACAGAAGGACACGATGAAGACATATCGAAAGAAGAGATTCTAAAACAAGGTATTGTCTC
>JBFHES010000396.1:0-2752 GCA_041584015.1 Bacteroidales bacterium | reverse complement strand
TGCATCTGAAGATGTAATTGTTGTTGAAGCATGGGAGCAAGGTAACGATGAGTTTGCATCAAATGCAATTAGCGTTGTTGGTAAACTTGCATTAGCAAGTTCAGCTGATAATGGTTTTGCTTTAGGTCAGAACATGCCAAATCCATTCACCGGAACTACAGTAATTCCATTCTATACTCCGGAAGAATGTAATGTTACAATTGAAGTTTATAATTCAATTGGAAAGCTTGTTAAAGTTGTAATCGATGAGCGTCTGGAAGCAGGCGAACATCAGGTTTCTTTTGATGCTCAAGAGCTATCAGCAGGAAACTATTTTTACAAGCTTATTAGTGAGAAATATACCTCCACAAAACCAATGAATATCCAATAGGGTATATCGTTGGCCTACCGTTAACAAATATACTTTCGTTAAGCCGCCCCGCCTGGGGCGGCTTTTTTTATTTTTAGTACCTTAGTTTAAACGCTGTTTGGTCGCGCGTTCAGGCATATGCTTGTTAAGCATTTTAATTAAACTGATAAATTTGGGATCACTTTGAAAAGTAAGTGCACTATTAACTAATTTTCGATATTAAGACAGAATTTAATCAGCGTTATTTTAGGATTTGCATGAATTAAGGGAAGTCTACAGATTGCTATCTGTTCATTTTGGCTACCGCCTAAAACGAACCAAAAACCCACCACAGATGTCAAATAAAAGCTTGCCTCAAATAGTGCTTAAGGCACCTTCATTAATAATTAGTCAAGCATAGTAAAAGATAGAGCATTCATCCAGAGCGGCAACTTCCATATTGCGCCATCCGTGGACAACCTCCCCTGCATGGCGATCGTAGTCTGCGTTAATTTAAGTCATCGCCGTAGCTTTTTTTTCGTGAAGAGATTTGAGTGTTGGTTAACTATTACCTATTGTTTTAATAGACCTGTCTCTAGCGGTGGCTAAGTTCGTAGTTGGTGATTGTATTTTTTCTTCGGGTAATTAAATAATCACAATAGGCATTTATAGTTGATTTTAGATCTTCTTCAGTAAGTACGCCGTATTCGTCGTGCTCGGTCATCTTAAGTATTGCCTGATCCTGAAAGTATGGATGAAGCTCGTTATATGCTTTGCTAAAGGTGTTCAAAATTAAACGTTCATCAATAACCCTAAGATCTGCGGAAAGCTGATTTAAGTATAACTCATAGAGTAGTGGATTTTGCGCAATCTCAAGGTTAAGCGAATCTTCAATCGAGAATATCGCTTTGTCACCAATTGCCGCATGTCGCTCTTCCCAGCCCTCATGAGGTTGAGGTGCAAAGGAGTCGTCGAAATCCCACGGCAGAATATTAAAATAGGGATTTTCCTTCTCAGGGCAGGCATAGAGATAAATTTCATCGGTACAGTCGCCATTGCATAAAAGATAGTTGATGCCCATCCATTTCAAATAGGATTCAAGATTTAGTACACCTTCTAAGGAATCGAGCACCGTTTTGTCCGACTCATTTTTAATGTTCTTATAGATGGAGTTGAAACTTGCAAGGTAGGTTTCAAGCGTATGTCTTGAATTTTTATATTCGTATGGTTCACCATCCCATGGTGGTCGGCCGGGAAAGCTTGAGTTTTCAAATCCTCTGCGAATATGAAAATCAGAATCAAACTTTTTCATCATAGTTCGCTTCGGATCCTCAACAAGCAAGTAAACTCCTTGCGACTGGCCATTTATGATGAGTTCGGTGTAGGTAAAGTACAAATCGAAAAGCCCCAACTCTTTTAATAAGCTATATGAAACATAATTGTGAAAGTAGTAGTAATCCATAGACAGACTTACCAGTTTGAATTTTTTGAGCTTATAGGTGCGATCTCCTTCTTTAAATTTGTAAGCTTTATCCAGAGAGATATTGTAATTCTTTCGTTGGTATTTTAAACTCGATTGACCAAAAATCTTCACTTTTTTGGTCTTCATTTTTTTATCATTAATCTTAACCTTAGGATTGCCGAACGTAAGCTTCTCACTAGTGTTTGCTTTTATTTTCTGATATTCGTCATCCTCAATTTTAAGTGTGATTAAGTTCTTCTTAGCTGAGTTCGGAATCTTAAGCTTTATTGGACCATCAGCATGTTTGTCGTCTGATATTTTTGATTTATGTATTAATTGATTCCAATAATTTGCGGAAGCCTCATCAGGACCTTCAACGGTAAACTGGAGTTGTATTTTATTAGCTAGCCTGGATAGTTGAAACTTGTAATGATTAGTGTGATACCAGCGTTTAATTACATGACCAACTTCACCAATAAGTGAATCTTTATAAAACACATCAAAACAGTAATCCGGCGATTTTAAATAGGGTATACGTCCGGCTTTCTCTCCATTTTTAAATATGGTTTTCTCCCTCTTGAATGTATGCCATCTAATGGAAATGTTGTTAATATTCAGCTGGTCATCAGTGCGAATTTCCACGCGATGTTTGTCGAATATTTTGCAGGATATTTTTTTAAGAAGCAGGTTGTCAAATTCATGATATATTACAACCAAGGCACTAATACTGCCTGTTATGCCAAGTAATAGAATTATGATAAAAAACTTTCTTAGCGAGCTTAAGGCCATCTAATCTGTTTTAATAAATGCCATCAATTATTGATATGCAATGATTTAAGATATTAGAGGCTTACGAGGAAATGGTTAACAAGTTATACTTTATTGAATAAAGTGTACATTGTTAGGACTGGTGGTCATTTGGGGGCAGCAATCCTTACTCATCTTTATAACTTATCTGTTGC
>JBFHES010000395.1:0-2817 GCA_041584015.1 Bacteroidales bacterium | reverse complement strand
GCCATTAACCTCAAATGTTAGGTGAAACTTGTCTGCTGGTTTCGTTATTCGAAACGTGTAATTATTGGTATGGTACCAGCGTTCAATTACATGTCCTACTTGTCCAATAAGTGAGTCTTTATAAAAAACATCAAAACAATAATCTGGTGATTTCAGATAGGGGATGCGTCCTTTAGGTTTTCCATTCTCATAAATGGTTTTATCTGCATCTAGTGTATGCCATTTAATGGTGATATCGTCAGGATCCAATTGGCCGCTAGTTGTAACATGTAATTGGTGCTTATCGAATATTTTGCAGGATATTTTTTTAAGAAGCAGGTTGTCAAATTCATGATATATTACAACCAAGGCACTAATACTGCCTGTTATGCCAAGTAATAGAATTATGATAAAAAACTTTCTTAGCGAGCTTCCGGCCATCTAATCTGTTTTAATAAATGCCATCAATTATTGATATGCAATGATTTAAGATATTAGAGGCTTACGAGGAAATGGTTAACAAGTTATACTTTACTGAAAAAAGTGTACATTGTTAGGACTGGTGGTCATTTGGGGGCAGCAATCCTTACTCATCTTTATAAATTATCTGTTGCGTACCTTAATCCTATTTCTGGCTTTCTTTCTGTAAGAGATTCCAAAATGTGTATAGCTCATTCTTTTTGGCTGTATCTAAATCATGCCACCTGATTTCTTGAATAGCGCCTTCTAAAGCGTAAAGCATGTTAATGCACGCACCTTCATGCGCCAGGGCCTTAATCCTTAATAAAGCATTTTCACTTCCGGCAGCTTTCAGTTCATCAGGAGTATGTATGCCTACTTGCTTTAATTTATCAGCCAGCGTTTTGCCAATATTTGGGAGTTGGTTTAGCGTATCCATACAACCGTTCTTTGTTTAATTTAAGTAATAAAGAAACATGGCGAACTGAATGCCATCGTACAAAGCATGCGCTATTACAAGTGGCAATAGTCTTCGGAATTTGTAAAAATAGAAGCAAGCCACTAGACTTTTTAAACCGATCGAAATAACTCCGGCCGTACCAAGGTGCAGGTGTACAAATCCAATTAATAATGAGCTAATGAATATTACGGTTATATGCCAGAGCCTGTTGCTATTAATATTCCAAAGGCATTTAAGCAGAAACACACGCGATAGTTCTTCAAAAAGCGCTATGCCAATCCATAAAACGGGCCCGAACCAAATTATTAATAACAGTGGTTTATCTGCCATATCTTGCATGGCATTTACCAACTCTTCATTAGGGGCGTTGCCGTTAGGTAGCCAATTGTAAATTGTGACGCGCTCCAGGTACATCATTATAAAATATACCGCAGCAAGTATTAAGCCTACCAATAGGTCGAAGCTTAAATGTTCTGGTCGTGAGTTGAAAGTGGTAATAAAGGAATCCTGTATAAGATACTTGTTAAGCAGAAGGATGAGAATGATAGATCCCGTTCCAAAAAGAAGCGGGTAGAGTATCATGTCACTAGTGCTGAAGCCACCAGACTGGCTTAATCGGTGCCAGATCATAATGATGTTAATTGGCAGAACAGCTACGGAAATTGCTAATAAATTCCTAAAGGTTTTTCCCATGATTACTTATTCTTAAGTACAAAATAGCTTCTCATTCAGAATTCCAATTTCTAGTACAGCATTATACTGTACTCAATTAAATATTTGATTTCTCCCCTCGTTTAGTTAACGATCCCCCTTCTATTATTCTTCCAATGTATATATAACTTTTGAAAACAACCGAAAAATTAACATTTATACCATCAGTAAAATGATAGCAATATTAAAAACCTTCTTGTATTACAGTCTTATAGAGGCTTCAGTTATTTTAAACAAAAAATGTATTTGTTAATATTTTGTTTTGCTTTCATGGTGGAATTTTGTTCCTTGCTTTTATTAGCAACTAAATATTCAATAAAATGAAATTGAAAGAAGCCGGAGTTTTCTTTGGTTACTTTTCGGGATCTGAAGGTCTTTCTAACAAGCTCAAAGGAAGAGGATCTGTAATTCAGTATTTGCTTTCTGGTACAACAACAGAAAGTCGTTCGGATAAACTACTGACCGCATTTGTGCTGCTGTTGTGGTTACTAACTGTTATTACATTATCTGTGCTTCATGAGCCCTGGCGCGATGAAGTTCGCGCATTAAGCATAGCCACCGGTACTTCGTTTGGCAGTTTGTTCAGTGGTGCTTTACTTAACGAAGGTCATCCCATACTTTGGTACTTGTTGTTAAATAGTACTTTTGCCTTTACGCACTCCACGCTAGTGCTTAAGGTCGTTAGCATTGTTATCGCTTTTACGGCAATACTTGTATTTTACCTAAAGTCCTTTTTCCCAAATTGGATGAAAATAATGTTTCTGTTCACCATCTTACCTCTGTACTTGTATGCCGTGGTGGCTCGAAATTATGGGATCAGTATGTTGTTCTTGTTTTTATTTGCTTATGAATATTCGCGTAAGTCCCCAAGGGCTTTTATCTATTTATTGTGGCTGGCGCTATTAGCAAATTCTAATACGCATTCGCTCGTGCTTGCCGGCTTACTTTATGCATACTGTCTGAGTAAGGCTGTGATTCCGAAGGCAAAATTGCACTTTCAATTTCCATCTAAACAGTTTGTGATAGGCTCAATAGTATTGTTTGCAACCATGCTGTTTTCGGTAATTACGGTTACACCGGATGAAACTTCAACGGTTGCTGGAATTTCAAATATTCAGTTGGGTGATGTCTTTCATATGATTCTGCAAATGATGATTCATCCCGGAACTTATTTCGATATTGTCTTTCATGTTGAGTCTGTTTTTGTG
>JBFHES010000394.1:0-2836 GCA_041584015.1 Bacteroidales bacterium | reverse complement strand
CATAACCCAACCTGCACGCATGTTGTACAGTTCTGGAACTAAGTAGCCTATTTTTACCACAACAATATCACTCTCCCTTGGATTTAAACCAAGATGGGTAAAGTCAAACTCTTTATGATAGGGCTTTCGCTTATTGGTTACAATCACCTTAACACTGCCTACCTGCACAACAACTTCTGTTTCGGCATGCTTGTCGCCATGTTCAATTGTTAGTATGGTGCCTTCCAACATTACCGGCGGAGCGAATCTATTGTCCACTTTAGCACCGGCTACTGCTCTAATTGATGCACCAACTCCTAGCTCAATGGCTTTTGCCACAAAATCGGGTCCGGGTATGGATGCATAAATAAGCGACGGTCCATCAGCCTTTTTAAATTCTTTTCTTTTCAGAATTTCAGTTATGGTCCAGGTAACATCTCCGGCACCTCCAGCTGTAGGATTATCGCCCATATCGCTGATAATGTATGGGCGTTCTGCACTGGCTATGGCTCTATCCAGACTTTCATTGAGCGATGCAACGGGTGCAACAAACTCAAATTCGTGTCGAACATTCCAAAAAGCCTGAGCCAGCTCTTCTGCTCCATTCACAACCTTTTGCTTGTCATCACCAACCACCATTACGCAAGCCTGATTTCTGGCTTCATCGGCCCAGGCGTAACCAACCCAAATGGCAGCATCAACAATACCTGCTTGATTGGCGATGGGAGCAACTTTGGCATACAAACTTTTGCCAGGCTCTATGCGGGTGCTGGTTTTCTCGCCTGGCAAAAGAATTGGAACCGGAATCCACGCTTTGTATTTAGGTTTACCTAGCTGATGCTCCAATCTGTATAAGAGGTTATCGACAGCTCTCTTTTTCGAAATCATATAATCTTCGTGTGGGGCTAAGCGATAGCAGGTCATTAAATCAGTGTTTTCTGCAAGTCTTCTTGATACATTGCCGTGCAGATCCATGCACGTTGAAATCAGACAATCTCCACCAACAATTTCACGAATACGGATGAGCATATCACCTTCCGGATCTGGCAGACCAGCAACGCTCATGGCGCCATGAATATCAAAAAATAATCCGTCATAGGGCATGTTCGCTTTCAGCTTGTTCAATAGCTTAGTCATTAATGATTCATAGGCTTCTCGTGTAACAACTCCACCCGGCAGTGCATGTCCTTTTAACGTAGGAAACCACAATGCCCTTCCATAGTTTATTGAATCCTTATGAAAGAATGGGTAGTAATTAAGTACCTCGCCAAACAAACGGGCATGAAAGGCTCCTTCGTGCGTAAGGGCCGGAGAGAAGGTGCTTGACTCGATGGCCAAACCGGCTATTGCTATGCGGGGCAGTACCTTAGTTTTGGTTTGTGATGCATTGTTTTGTTGTGATGATGGTGCACATGCTGTTAGCAAAATAATTGTTAAGCAGCTGAGAAAGGATTGACGCATGACATATTATTATTGAATTTTCGCAAATATAATCAATCCAGCTGCCTGGAATAACGACAAATATCACATGAATGCTGATATATAACAAAATGATCGAAATTCTTAAAAGCTTATTAAAATTGGTCAATGCTATTTATATATGTACATGAATTACTAGTTTTACATGATGTATATGTTTGTTAGAAATTTTCTTGTTCTTGCTCTGTTAATTAGCCTTAGTATAACAACCAGTTATAGTCAGGGATTGATTATTAACGAAGTAATGGCCAATAACCAGTCGGTGATTAGCGACGAAGACGGTGATTTTGTTGATTGGATAGAGTTATATAATAATAGCAACACAGCCATCAACCTCAATGCCTACGGTTTGTCTGATGAAATTGGTAATCCCCTAAAATGGCAATTCCCTGATATGAGTATTAATTCTCAGGAATACATGCTTATTTATGCGTCCAGCAAAAATAGAAGTACCGGTCCAGCTGATTGGGAAACAGTAATTAATTGGGGAGATGTGTGGAACTATTTACCCGGAACTTACGAACCTGCAGCCACATGGAAAGACATAGGATTTGACGATAGTCAATGGCAAAGCGGCCCGAGTGGCTTTGGTTACGGAGATAATGATGATGCAACGATAATTAGTAATGTCTTGTCTATCTATATTCGTAAAACTTTTGCTATTACCGACGTATCTAATATTAACGAAGCACTATTACATATTGATTTTGATGATGGCTTTGTGGCTTATTTAAACGGGATAGAGATTGCACGAGAAAATATGGGTATTGCTGGCACTCCACCAACTTTTGACGCCGTAGCAACTACCTTTACCGAACCGCAGATGACCTCGGGAGCTAGTCCGTTTTTATATACTATCAACGATTTTCAAAGCATTTTGAATAATGGTGAAAATGTATTGGCCATCCAGGTACATAATGTAAGTCAAACCTCGAGCGACATTACGCTTATTCCTTTTCTAACATTTGGAATGAACACATCACCAATACAACCAGTGGGAATTGCAGCAGTATTGCAAGGCAGTCTTCCAAGGCTGCACACTAACTTTAAAATAAGTGCTTCAGGAGAAACCATCACCTTGTGTGATAGCTCTGGTACCATCCTTGATCAAATTACTACAGGAGTTTTACCTGCTGATATTTCCATAGGTCACTTAAACGATAGTAGCTCATTATACATTTTTTATCCGTCATCTCCCGGTAGTGCTAATAATCCTCAGGATGTGCAGCTTATTTCAGGTGAAGTTGTTTTCTCGTTGCCATCAGGAATGTACAGCGGCAATCAGTATGTGAGTTTATTTGCTGCGCAACCCGGCGACTCAATCTATTTCACTACCGACGGAAGCAATCCATCGCTTAATTCATTTCTGTATAGCGAT
>JBFHES010000393.1:0-2841 GCA_041584015.1 Bacteroidales bacterium | reverse complement strand
GAGCCAGTTCCTATAAATATGAATGTTAACTTGCTAACGCATGTTACTTGCTTTGGCGGTTTCGATGGTGAGATAAATGTTGGGATAAATGGAGGAACTCAACCGTATGCATATTTATGGAGTAATGGTAACTTAAGCCAAAGCCTGACAAATATTCCTGCAGGCGTTTATACCTTAACAGTTACAGACGTGAACGGATGTACTTTAGTTGATTCTTTAGAGGTGCTGCAATCATCATCGCCAATTGAAATTGAACTAAGCACTACAGATGTAAATTGTTATGATGGGAATGATGGAGCAATTACCAGTGTTGTTACTGGTGGACTTGCACCATATGTTTACTTGTGGTCTAACATGGCAGGAACAATAAATATCTCGGGTATAACAGCGGGGTCTTATTCTCTAGCAATTGTTGATGCGGCTGGATGTCAGGTTACTGAAAGTGCATTTGTATCACAGCCTTCTACACCGTTAAGTTACAACCTGCTTGGATTTAGCATTACCTGTAATGGATTAAATGATGGTGAAGTGTTTGTTACGTCTTCCGGAGGAACAATGCCATACACTTATTTGTGGTCAAATGGAGACACAACCAGCTACCTTGATAGCTTACCGCCTGATATCTATTATGTAACGATTACTGACGCCAATGCATGTACCGAAAGCGGCAGCGCAGAAATAATCGAGCCACAAGGAATGAGTACGAGCTTTGTGGTAACTGAGGTTACATGTTACAACGAAGCAAGTGGTGCAATAGATCTTACTGCCTCAGGTGGAGTTGCTCCATATGAATATCTTTGGTCGAATGGCATTGGCTTCGAAGATCTCGTAAGCCTGGCCGAAGGATGGTACCAAATAACCATAACGGATGCTAATGATTGTCTACATGTAGACTCAGCTTTTGTTGATGCGTCGGATAGTGCTCTAATGATTAATCTGCAAGCTACGGATCTAAACTGTCTGTCATCAACAAGTGGTTTTATTACTTCAGAGGTGAGTGGTGGTACTTCACCATATATTTATGAGTGGGAAACAGGGGCGGAGCAAAATGATATTTATAATATATCAGAAGGTACCTATACGCTAACAATAACCGACGCCTATGGCTGTGTTGGAGTGGATAGCGCAACCGTTTCGTTACCTCCGCTGGTTAATGGTTCTTCGGCAATACTTAGCGATTTTAGTGGATTTGGTGTAAGTTGCTTTGGCTATAATGACGGTGTACTTAGTGTTAACGTAAGCGATGGAACTCCACCGTATAATATTCGATGGAGCAATGGCGATACCTCGGATATTGTTCAGGATCTGGCTGCTGGTAATTATTGGGTATCTGTTAGCGATGTGAATGGTTGCGAATATACCGATACACTTACCTTGCATGCTCCGTCTGAATTAATTGAATTTACAGAATTTGTTGATCCTAATTGTCCGGGTGTGGAAGATGGCAGCATTGACTTAAATCTAATAGGAGGAATTGAACCTTACAATATTTTATGGTCGAATCAGGAAATATCGGAAACAATAGTGAATTTACCCGCAGGATTTTATAGTGTTACCATAACCGATGCCAATGGTTGTCTGTTAAAAGATTCCCTTGAATTAGTGCATCAGTACGAGGAGTGCCTGTTCATTCCAAATGCCATAACACCAAATAATGATGGCTATAATGATGACTGGAGAATTAGAGGCGTTGAACTTTATCCTGATATAGTTATTGAATTGTATAATAGATGGGGGCAGCTGCTTTATAAATCAGATAAGGGATACCGCAACAGATGGGATGGTACCTACAATGGGAATATGTTACCGGTTGATGCATACTATTATGTTATCAATCTGGGAGATGGATCTGAAATAATTACCGGAAACGTAACAATTGTAAGATAAACGCATAAAAGAGAACATGAAAAGGATTTTGATTAGCATATTGATCGTATTGGGCGTTTTTGCTGCCTATGGGCAGCAAGTGCCTTTGTACAGTCAGTATATGAATCATCCTTTAATCATTAATCCTGCTTTTGCCGGATATAAAAACTACTCTCCATTACGTTTCTCATCGCGACAACAATGGGTTGGAATTGAAGGCGCCCCTACAACGCAGGTGTTAAGTTACCACGGTAGAATTGGCCGGGCTAATTTTTATGATAATAAAGGGTACCTGAATAATAAGAATAAATTCGACGATCAGGGAAATATATCGACAAGCAGAGGCGCCATCTTTAGTGGTAAAGAAGCATTAGGTGCAGTTGTATACAACGATCACCTTGGTCCGATTAATCGTGCAGGTGTTCAATTTAATTATGCTTATCATACCAAGCTTGATAAAATCCGCGATCGATTTAACAGATCCCCGAATTTGGCATTCTCTGCTGCATTCTCGCTGTCTCAATTTGTGCTTGATGAGTCTAAACTAATACTGTTTGATGCCAACGATCCAATTATCGATGGAAGTAAAGAATCCATATTTATGCCCGATATAAATGTTGGAATGTTAATGTATACCGATGTTTATTTTGTTGGACTTTCTGCATTGAATCTAATGCAAAGTAAGATTCGAATTAATGGAAGTAATAGCGATGATAACCGAATGATGCGTCATTATTTTGCCGTTGCCGGATACAAATACGAAACGCAAAGTGATATTTTTATTCAACCGACTGTATTGGTAAAGGCAACCGAGTTTGCTCCTATACAAGTGGATATTACGGCAAGAGTAATTGCTAAAAATCTGAATGCCGGCATATCTTACCGTACAAACAACGACATTGTGTTGCTGCTGGGAATGAAAACCGGTAAGTATTATTTTGGGTATTCATTTGATTATTCATTCGGAAATATTAT
>JBFHES010000392.1:0-2859 GCA_041584015.1 Bacteroidales bacterium | reverse complement strand
CTTGAATACGGTGAACTAGATGTATTACGTGATAATGGCAACGGACAAATTTATGTTGTTGATGTAAACAACACACCCCAAGGACCTCCAAACAGCACACCAAAGAAAGAGAAAGCTTACGTACTGGACATTATGTCGAAGAAATTTAAGGAAGACTTTTTATAAGCACCTGATAAACTCTTGCGCCCTTTCAGGGCTTGGATCTTCGTTATGTCTTTTCATAGGGCGCTGCCCTATGTTGAATCTTGCGCCCCTTTGGGGCTGAACTCCCAAATGATTATATAAACGGTTTCAAGACCTCATGGATCAATCAAGGCCAAAGGCCTGCAAGCCTCAGCGCAGGGCATCGCCCTGTGTTAAGATCATTCAATTTCTGTATGTAACCAGAACTACAAACTTACAACAGGTCGCTGGCCAGTTCAGCCAGATAACTACGCTCACCTTTCTCTAAGTGAACATGCGCAAAAATATCCTGCCCTTTCATTTTATCGGTTAAATAAGTCAAGCCATTGGATTTAGTATCCAAGTACGGAGTGTCAATTTGCTGAATATCTCCGGTAAAAATCATTTTAGTTCCTTCGCCAGCGCGGGTGATAATTGTTTTTATTTCGTGAGGAGTTAGGTTCTGTGCCTCATCAACAATAAAGAAAACATCAGACAAACTTCTACCTCTAATATATGCCAGCGGTGTTATCACCAACTTCTCGAGGCGTAGCATTTCCTCAATATTCATAAACTCCCTGCTTTGAGGATTAAACTGGTGTTTAATCACAGAAAGGTTGTCAAATAAAGGCATCATGTAAGGTCCAATTTTTTCGCTTGCATCACCTGGTAGAAATCCGAGATCGCGATTTGACAATGGAACAATTGGTCGTGCCAGAAATATTTGCTTATACTGCCTGCGCTGTTGCAAAGCAGCCGCCAAAGCTAGTAGAGTTTTTCCGGTTCCGGCTTTTCCGGTAAGTGCCACTAAAAACACATCGGGGTTCATTAAAGCATGTATAGAAAATGTCTGCTCTGCATTTCTAGGCTTAATCCCGTAGCAATTAATCTTCTCAACCCTCGAGATGGTTTGGTCCAGTGGATTATAATGCGCCAGAGCACTATTATTATTTCCTTTCAGAATAAAGTAATCCTGCCCCTTAGGAGGATGCTCCAGGTTAAGTTCCTCAGCCGGGAAATTATTATGTCCGTTATACAATCCATTAATTTGTTCCTCCGAAACATTCTCTATGGTTGGCACATTTCGGTACAATTGTTCAATATCCTGGACCTTACCCGTAAGGTAGTCTTCAGATGGAATCCCCAATGATTTGGCTTTCATTCTGAGATTAATGTCCTTTGAAACAAATATGACACTCTTCTTTTTCTCATTAGCAAATAAGTGATAAGCGATTGCCAGAATCCGATGATCTGCTGTTTTTTCAGGAAATGAAGCAGCTATTTCCGGCGAGCTTTGCTTACCGGTTTCGATGAACAATTTTCCTAAACCTTCACCTAAAGCAACACCTTTGGTAAAAAGATGATCGCCTGCCAAATTATCCAGTTCGCGGGTAAATTCACGCGCATGAAAATTTATTAAATCATTACCTTTCTTAAACTTATCCAGTTCTTCGAGAATAACTATTGGGAGTACTACATCATTATCTTCGAAATGATAAATACAACGATAATCGTGTAATAGTACATTGGTATCGAGCACAAATGTCTTCATATTCCGAGGTTTTATTAGTTACTATAAAGTTAATAAATACTTCATTCAATCTTTAGGTCGCTCTAATATAAATAAACACACTTTTCAACAGCATCAATTGTTTCAAAGCTAATTAAATAGACAAGTAGTGTTAATAAGTAATAGTGTAGACCACTACATATTTCATTACTTTTGAATGAGTTTTAAGGAAATCATGAGCAAGCCACAATTAAGTTTATTTGAGTTAAACAATCGTATTAAAGAAGCACTAATTGACGCTTTTCCGGTAACCAATTGGGTTGTGGCCGAGATCAGTGAGATCAGGCAGAATCGATCAGGGCACTGTTACATGGAGCTGATTGAGAAGGATGAAGCCACCGACCAAATAATTGCAAAATCGAGGGCGACCATTTGGTCATCAACTTACCGAATGCTAAAACCTTATTTTGAGATAACCAGCGGTGAATCGCTAAAAGCGGGCTTGCGCGTATTATTAAATGTAACCATTGAGTTTCATGAACTATACAGTTTTAGTTTGAATGTAAAGGACATCGACCCTACTTACACCATGGGCGATTTAGCGCGCAAGAAACTAGAAATCATTGAAAGGCTGGAAGATGAGGGTGTGATAAAAATGAACGCAGAGCTGGAGCTTTCTGAACTGCCACAACGCATTGCTATTATTTCATCAGAAACGGCTGCCGGTCTCGACGACTTCATTAATCAGATTGAAGGGAATGAGTACGGCTATAAGTTTTATTTAAAAGTATTTCCAGCAATTGTACAGGGAGCCAAGGCAGAAGAAAGCATTATGCAGGCATTCGACCGGGTGTATGAGCACGAAGATTTCTTTGATGCAGTGGCACTGATCAGAGGTGGTGGATCAAAGTCGGATTTGAGTTGCTTCGACCATTACGATCTGGCCTATTATATTACTCAATTTCCATTGCCAGTAATAACAGGTATTGGGCACGAACGCGACGATAGTATCGCCGATCTGGTAGCTCATACGCGCATGAAAACACCTACTGCAGTTGCCGAATTCTTTATCTCTAAAATTAGCGATTTCGAATCACATGTTGATGAACTGGGAAATGCTGTTTCCTCGGGTGTGCTTGAGCAAATTGACAATGCCGCTCAAAACCTAAATCAGCAGAGCTATCGTT
>JBFHES010000391.1:0-2860 GCA_041584015.1 Bacteroidales bacterium | reverse complement strand
TATTGGTTTTGCTCGTGCACAGATTTTATAATGTTCCGCACAATTCTTCTGCATCTGCCGCAGGAGTTGGAGGCACCGGTGGCTTTCGTTACCTCCTCTGGTAACTTGAGATTTTTTTCCTTAATGGCTTCAATAATCTCATCCCGGGTAACAAGGTTACACTCGCAAATAATCGTATCCATTATAAATCGCTTTGACGGGTTTCAGCGTTTCTGCCGTTGGGTCGAAGCGTAATTCCTAATGCGAAAATAAATACTTCGCCAAGTAAGAACCACAATCTGCTTACCACCGAAACAGTAGCGGCCAATTCAACATCAAAGCCTACCAAGGATAGATAAAATGTTAAGATGCCTTCACGAACGCCAATCCCACCGGGAGCAATAACGGCCAGAATCCCCAGTGAGCCGGCCAAGGCAAAACCAAAACCTGCAACAATGCTAACTTCTTGAGCTGCAACCGAACTAATAAGAAAGTAAAATGATATGCACCAAAACAGCCAGTTGACCAAAAAATAAGGTATTACTCTTACTAGCTTGATGAAACTGAGTCGAGGAATGTCCAGCTCTTTTTTTAGTACCAGTTTGATGACTTTCTTGAAAAGTCCGTGAAAAATATTGGTAAAGATAACAAGCGTGAGACCTATGAACATTAAAAGAATAGCATAGCCGTAAACTTGCAATCCATCGAGAAATAGTAAACCAAGCGCCCCGAGAATAAGACCAATCCAGATGGATATAAACTGAGCATCCAAGGAGGCAAAGCCCAGTTCCTTTCTGGGATACTTATATTTTTCTGAGATGTATTCGGCTCGCCCAAGAATCACCCATAATTTTCCTGGAATATATTTTCCAAAAATTGATAAACCCGCGGAGGCAATTCCCTGTGCGTAACTTACCTTGAATTGTTGTTTGTGTAATATTCTAGTCCATGCAACACCATCGAATATGAATCCCAGAAATAGCAGACCGATGGATATGACTAGGTGATTATAGTTGAGTATTTTGGGAACGACTAAATAATCGGCCAGATATAAGGCTACCACCAGAAATATGATGGAAATATAAATGTAGATTTTGAAGAAGCCTTTTTTCATCAGCCTAATAGTTGAAGCCTTTGTATTCGCTCTTATCTTTCAGCACCTTGCATGGGTTGCCAACCGCAATGGAGTTTGAAGGGATGTCTTTGTTTACAACAGCGTTTGAACCAATAACCACGTTGTTGCCAATATTTACACCTGGCATCACCACAGTGTTCATCCCAATCCAAACATTGTCACCGATTCTAATCGGATCTGCCTTTACCCACTTGTCGTAGTCGTCCTGCTTGTGGTTGGCACTAATTAAACCAACACCCGGTCCTAAACGTAAATTATTACCAATGATGATTCCGTTTTTGCCTTGTATGTAGCAGCTGTTACTTAAGCCGGGTGCTGCATTGTTACCCGTTTTGATGTTTTTTGAAAACAGCACGCGTGATGTAAAATGTACCGGCCAGCTACTGCTACCATTTATACGTAAAATCTTTTGTGGAAAAAAGAAGAACAACAAATAGTAGTTTTTCATTCCCTTAAATCGCGGGTAGAAAATCCTAAGCCAAATGAATAAGAAGTCGATTTTGTCGAGTACTTTCTGAATTTTTGGTTGTTCCCAGACTTCTTCTTTCATCGCAGTTATTTTGATAAGCGTTCGTTATCCTGAATGTCCATCCACATGGCAAAAAGCAGTGATTGAAATCCGCTAATTACTAAGAACATGAAAATGATTAGTAAGGCATTTGGAGTTACTTCGCCAACCCTGAACATATTTTTTAATATGGCAAGACCGAATGGAATACTAACCGTGAAAAGCAAGAATGCTAAATTGTAAAGTAAGAAAAGTGGATGGAAATCCTTTAACAAATACTTTACCCATAAGCGTTTAAAGAAAGACCGAATTAATAGCCACGAAACAGTTGGAATTACTTTGGCTACCTTCATTTTGGATTGCTCACCAACATTATATACCGGCTTTATTTCCACCTCGCGAATGGTGCAAAATGCAATGTTTAATTTAACCAACATATCGTTGGGCATGCCATACCGTTTGTAGATTTTATGAAGCTGTATTGCATTAAGTGCATCATTGCTCATAGCAGTATATCCAGTCTGTGTGTCCGATACATGCCAGTAGCCTGAGGCAACTTTTGTAAGTATTGAAAGAATTGAGTTGCCGAAAAATCTTGTTTTTGGAATAACTTGCCAGCTGCTGCGGTGAATCAAGCGATTACCTTTAACATAATCAATGCCCTCATCAATTACCGGTCTGCAAATCGATTCCAATTCTGCTGGATCCATTTGTCCATCGCCTGCCATTACGGCGGTACAGTCGATGTCATGATCTTTCGCCCATTTGTATCCTCTGGCAATGGCGGCTCCAACGCCACCATTTTCAAGTAGGTTAATTAGTACAACACGTTCTTTATTGTCGTTTTTATTCAGGATTTCCGCAGGAACGAAAAACTTCATTTCTTCCTTCGATTTCTCCTGCATCACAAAATCGGCGTAATTATATTCGTCTTGTATAATCTTATTCAGATTGGTGTTTATCTCAAGGTCGGTGCCGTTGTGCTCAGCTTTGTTAAAATATTCTTGTACAACTTCCGAGGTTTTATCTTTCGAGAAATCATTTACAATTATAATTCTGTCTACAAAATCGGGCATGGTTTCAATAACGCGCCCAATCTGTTTTTCCTCGTTATATGCGGGAACTACAACTGCAATTGTTTTATTGGATAACATAAGCTCTGAATTAAGCTGCAAAGGTAAAATTTAAGGCTTAGAGTACAACATATTAAAGCTGCATCTATAGCAGCTATTCCTTTA
>JBFHES010000390.1:0-2876 GCA_041584015.1 Bacteroidales bacterium | reverse complement strand
TAATACCAAAACGGCAATTAACAAAAACAGCTTCACCTGCGATTGTAATTTCTGAAAAAGGAAAATTAGCAAATAGCTAATCCCCACTGAAACAACAATGGTGATTAGTACATTAAATAGTATTGCAAAACTTATTTCACCAGCTCCGGCTTGGTTTACACTTCCCAATAAAAAATAGAAAAACATAATACCTAAGATATCAGAGAACGTACTCTCATAAACCATAAACTCTTCCTTCTCTTTTGAAAGAGATGCTAAAGACGGAATTATAATGGCGCTACTCATAATGGATAGAGGTATGGCATATACCAATGAATTAAACAAATCGGTTTTAAGGAAAACTTGCAAAACCAAAGCAATTAGAAATGAGCTTAACAAAAGAGCCACCAAGGCCACTGCAAATGATTTAAAAATAAGTCCACGTTTGTCTCTTGTAAGTTCTAACTCCAGCGATGCCTCCAGCACGATCATTATAAGCCCCACCACTCCAAGAATTTGAAGAAGAGGCATTAGGTCAACTTCAACAATGCCAAACGCCTGCATACCTTCCTTAATGAGAATACCAAGCACAATAAGTAAGAGCACACTTGGGATATTCGTTCTTTTGGCAAGGATGTTAAAAAAGAAGGAAATGATAATAATTAACGAACCTCCAATGATATAGCCGTATGAGCTTATTTCTGATAATTGCATGTACTAAAAAATAAAATTGATTCGTAAGATTGGATTTTCGTAGGGTGTATTTGAGGTCTCATTCAGGTTGTACAAGTAAAGCACTTTAACCGCTGAACGCTTTCCAATGGGCAAGGTAATACCTCCACCAACCAAAACTCCATGCGCCCATACCCTACCATCTTTCTCCATAAAGCCATTAAAGGCTGTATATCTATCAACATTTAAGGGTTCATACTCACCATACACAACTACATCGCCAACCGAGAAATTAATTTTCTCGTGCAAATTGGTAAATAGTGCATAATTAGCATAAAGCTTACCTCCATAAACATTTGTTTTGTGATCATAGCTTGATACTACACCACCATAGGAATATGTGATTTCTTCTTTCAGATATAAATAGGTAATTCCCGTTCCGGCAGTTAACCGTTCAGTAAAACGATAACCAACAGTTGGACTAATATTTATGTAGGTATAGGAACCGAACATCAAACCGAAATCGCCTCCAAACACCCATCGGTTTCCTTGGACTTCGGGTTTTTCGGCTTTATCAATTTCCTCCATCAAATATTGTGATTGAACGGAACTTATGAAAGCAAAAAACAAAATGATTGGCAGCAGCAGTTTCTTCATTGCGACGTATCTTGGGGGTAATTAAACAAAATACAAATGGCTTATTCGTCGAGACTACTAAATACTTTATCCAGCAAATCAGTCACTCGTGCCAACGGATCTGTTCGTATTGCTTTCTCTTCATCAGCAACCTTTAGAAACAAACCATCCAAAGCTTTTTCGGTTACATAACCATCCAGTACTGTATTAATTTCTTCTAACCCAGCCAGCTCTCCCACAAGAGTATTTACTACCAATTCGTTATAATTCGAAGTAAGCGCATCCCAACTTTCATTGGTAGAAATACCACCTACCAAATCCTTATCCAGTGAAGTTTTAATTTTCGGCTGGAACAAATCGGCCAGTCCAGAATATGTATTTGCAATTAAGTATTCCGTTGCAGCTGTGTCGCCACCATTTAAAATGCCCCAACCATCTTCGATGGTCATGTTTGTAATCGCATTAATAAAAATTGGTTTTGCTTCAATAGCTGCATCTTCGGCCGCTCTATTCACACGCATAACAGTTTCTTCCCATAATTGATCCATACCGGGAACAATGGTTAAATATTGCTGAATGATGTCCGCCTCTGGTGGCAATAATATTTTAATCAATGCATCCTTATAATAACCGTCCAATTGCGATACCGTTGCCACTGATGTATCAGTACCGATCGACAATGCAGACTTTAAGCCATCAATCACTTCAGTTTCAGTTAAAGCCTCATCAATAAAATCTTCAAATTCTTCGCAGGAAGTCCAGCTTAACGCAAGCAAGAGAGCAAGCACAAGTAAAGTCTTATTCAATATTGATTTCATAGGTGTTAAAATTTAATTTCAATAGTTGTACATCTCATCGTTCGATAAGAGCTTCACAACTCTCATCAATAATTAATGCAAAGGTAACAAATTGACTTATCTTTTCGCCTTGCTTCTGGTTACCTTGGTTTGTTTTGGCTCATACAGCCTCTTCAATAAATCGTCTCTTCCTATACGCTGCAATTCGGTTTTTATTTGCGAGCGATATTCCTTTTTATACCAAAAAAAGAATTGTCGTTGATTCAGCTTTTCTTCCTTCTTTTTGGGTGTATATACTTTTTCTAGTGTATAGGGGTGATATCCGCTATAATAGATTACTGTAGCCACCGTCATTGGTGTTGGTGTAAAGTCCTGAATCTGTTCAAGACGAAAATCAAGATCCTTCGTTTCAACAGCCAAATGCGCCATGTCTACACTTTCGCTTCCCGGATGACTACTGATAAAATAAGGAATCAATTGTTGATTCAACCCTTCCTCCTTATTTATATCATCAAACAATTCCTTCAACTTATGAAATAACTCGAACGATGGTTTGCGCATAATATCCAGTACCTGATCGGATGTGTGCTCTGGCGCTACTTTTAAGCGACCCGACACATGTTCTTTAATTACCTGCCTTGCATAAGTCAACTTATCTTCGGGCAAATTACCATCTTTATCAAAAAACATATCGTACCTGATACCACTTCCAATAAAGGCTTTCTTTACGCCAGTTTTTGCTGCAATATTCGAATACAAATCGGTCATAGGTTGATGATCTGTATCCAGATT
>JBFHES010000389.1:0-2881 GCA_041584015.1 Bacteroidales bacterium | reverse complement strand
GTGTTGATGCAGCTTCAGTTCCTCCGGGCGAGTTGCTCAGAGAAATGATCTTTAAGATTCTACATTAACGGTATCCAGCTTACATAGTATTTCTGCAGCCTTTAGCAACGTTTCATCTTCTTTTGCAAAGCAAAAGCGAATTACTTTATTGTCGGTTTTCTGATGGTAGAAAACAGAAACCGGAATTACTGCAATGCCAATTTCTTTAACCAGGTAATCTGCGAAATCAACATCCTTCATGTCCGAAATCTCGCTATAGGAGGCAAGCTGATAATAAGTGCCATTTGAAGGAAGTAACTTAAATTTTGATGACTTAAGTGCATTGGCAAATAAATCGCGCTTCTTTTTATAGAGCTCAGAAAGTTGAAGAAACTCTTCTTCGTAGTTCATAAACTCTGCATAAGCATATTGAATTGGCGTATTTACCGCATACACTACTAATTGATGAACTTTCCTGAATTCAAACATTAATTCCTCGGGTGCACAGCAATAGCCAACTTTCCAACCAGTTGTTTTGTAAGTTTTTCCGAATGATGAAATCAGCAAACTTCGCTGAGCTAATTCTGGATAAAGTGCAACACTCTGATGTTCTTGCTCATCAAAAAGAATGTGCTCATACACTTCATCACTAAGAATGAGAATCTTACTTCCGGATGTGATTTTCTGCAAGCGTTCCATGTCGGTGCGTGAGAAAACCGCTCCCGATGGATTGTGCGGTGTATTTAGAATAATCATTTTGGTACGGGAGCTGATGTTTCTCTCAAGCTCCTCCCAATTGATGGTATATTCAGGGTGTACCAGTTTTACAAAAACAGGTTTGCCACCGTTTAGTCGCACCACTGGCTCGTAAATGTCGAATGCCGGTTCTATAATAATAACCTCATCATCTTCCTTAATGAAGGCCGTTATTGCGGTATAAATGGCTTGTGTGGCTCCGGCGGTTATTGTAATCTCAGTGGCAGGATCGTACTTGTATTCGTACAATTTCTCAATCTTACAACTTAACTTTTCGCGTAAATTAAAAACACCCTCGAGCGGTGCATATTGATTGTAGCCTTTGCTAATGTACTTTTTAACAAGGTTCTTCAAATGCTCAGAACAGTCAAAATCAGGAAAGCCTTGAGAAAGATTGATGGCATTATGTTCCATCGCCTTCTTAGACATTTCTGAGAAAATCGTTACACCGGTGTTCGGTAGTTTTGTTGATGCCATATTCATTTTATATCGGGCGACAAAAATAGAAATTTTGATTTACCATTTACCTGATAAAGTTCTTTTTTCAGTATTAAGTTACGGAAATTAATTGAAGCTGCTGAAGTTCATTATTATTCGTCTTTTTTGTTTTGCGAAAACTGCTGGAATGCATTGATTGTTAGTCGTCAATAAAATGCCACAACAGGCCGTCTTTATTGATGAATTCTGTAATGCTGTCGAAGGGGATGGTTAGCACAGTTCGCATTGTTTCCCATCTTTCATGATCGGATAACCAAATGCTAATGCCATTGCTATCGAAAGATAAATTTGAATGTTCTGTAATTATTTGCTGATTTCGGGTGCAATCAAATCCTACATCCAGATTATTGTCCGTTATTATTTGAATGGCAATTTTAGAGATTGATGGCCACACTTCATTGGCATTATTAAATAAATCATCTGAACCAAGTTCCTGAAGAGTGTCCTTGCTAAGCTGATAATATTTGAAAAAATAATAGTCACGGTTGGTATTTCCCCATACCTTGTTATGCGACTTAACCTCATAATAATTATCACTGATGCTTTTAATAAAATGTGTCAGGTTCTCCGCTGTGTGATACCAGGGCGGCCATTCACACCATTCTTTGTTGTCAGAGCTATTATCTATTAACCTTAAGCATGGATTGTTATAGCAGTATTCAATTTCTTTGTATTGAGGTTTTTCTTCATTTGGATAGAGTTGATTCATCAAACCGAAGTAATCAGCGTCATTTTTAAGTTCAAGATTCTCGTAAAGTAGGCTGGCAAACTTTGAAAGCTCCATTCCGCTGAGGGTTGTTTGTTCATCAAACCTAATGTAATATTCATCCTTAGTAATTTTGTAAAGCAATAGTTGCTCTAAGTCGTCAGTGCTTAAAGAACCGAATGGTTTTTGAATTTTACCACTAAAGTCGCAGGTGCCATAACCATTGCTATTGGAAATAAACAGGCTGTTATTACCTGCAAGTGTTGGCGGGCTTAGCGATATTGCCGGGAATATTTGCTCGCCAAGCTGATTAACGAAAGTGTAATAATCATCTTCGGTATTGATTAAGTAGCTGGCTTTGTTGATAATATTGGTTTCGGAAATTATGCGAGATCCGGGCGGCGAGCATAAACCCTTGTAAACATCATATAATTGATAGTTTTCGCCTGAGATGCGCATTAATATTGGATTCCAGAACTCGAGTTTACAATCCGCTTTTGCAACCTTCCAATGTGATTCAATATATGGAATGTCGAAGATGCAGGGAATTGTTATGGTTCCATCTCCAAGCATGGCCCCCCAGTTCCCTTGGTTAATAATCCAAAATACGGTGCTTGAGTCTGGAGCCGGCATGCGTATTATTGAGTCATAATCGAATGCTGCTATTAGTTCAAATTGTTGACTCATTAACGCACATGACCCGCTTGAATCTTGTACAATTATTTCGTTGTATTTTTCAAAATTATGCGGCAGATGCTTGTAAATCGGAGGTAGCAATTCTGTTCCCAGCGTATCGTATAAACCAAAAAGGTTATTTACCTGAAGCTTGATGTAATTTGTTTGACGGCTTATGGTTCCAGCAATGAGAGGTGGAATAAATGATTGTTCTTGCTTTGAGGAAATTATGTAGGATCTTAGCTTGCCCTGTTTGTTTACAACAGC
>JBFHES010000388.1:0-2916 GCA_041584015.1 Bacteroidales bacterium | reverse complement strand
TGTATGAGCCGGTATTAAAATATCCGAACTCAATCATAGCTCCAATTTGAGGTGTGAAATAATATCTTGCTCCTAATGTTGGTGAAACATAAAGGAAGGTTTCTCTGTCTTTTTTCTCAAATAAACCAGCAATTACTTCATTGTCCATTGGGCTTTGGTCGAAATTTGATTTGTACAGTTGCATGGTTAAACCTGCCTTTAGCGATACATATAGATCGAAAACTTCCGGATCCAGGATGATATCAATTTCTTCGAGTAAAGTTGTGTAATGCCCGCTTAGCACAATACCTCCGCTTAAGTTCAAATAGCTACGGTATACTTCATATTCTATTAGTTCAGGAGAAGTAAAGTCTCTTGAAAGATACTCCTGGCCAACTCCTAAAAAGGCGCCTGCGGTAAAAAAACTTGAGTATTCTGCAAAAGGAGATCCTTCGCTAAAACCTTTTTCAAATTGGATAAACATCGGAGCAACTATGCTACGGTCGTAATCATGTATGCTGTGGTAATACTTAGCATACAGGCCTCCTGTAATTCCGGCACTTATTATTTTAGAATCTGATGTGAATTGTGAAAAACTTTGCGTTGAGAATCCTAATGCAATAAATACTATGAATGTAAACTTAAGAAGTTGCTTTTTCATCGCTGATAAATTTTAATAATTACGGTGTTGTTTGTTATTTCAACAAAAAATATTGAAGTCTCGAAAATACTAAAAAGAAGCTGTAATTGTACATCTTTAGCTCCTGCTTCTTATTTTTTTGCTGAATCGTAAAACTTCGGTGTAATATTAATCATTAGCCATGCAAATTGTGGGAAATTGCTTTCAATTCCTTCGCCAAGTTTTAATGTTTCCATGCTGCTTGTTGGCGACATGAATGAGTAACCTGCCTTTATTATTACCTGATCGGTAAACTTCTTTGCAACTATTAAATCAATCTCAGAACCAAGATATGGATCCACCTTAATAATTGTTTCTTTTTTGATGTATTCTTTATCGAGCGAGAACATGTGGTATTTAGCCATTAAGCTAAATTTGTTTGGCAGCTTCAGTTGCAATCCAATATTAATGTCGTTTACCCCTGCCTTATGTTTACCCGGTATTCCAAAGTAATCCATGTATCCCAGGTATTTATGTCCCGGGCCATACAGGTTGTTAAAGGTATTACTTTCGGTGCTATAGCCGGCATCGTTCAGGTCGCTGCCCGAATAATGATCGTAGGCAACCCAAACGTTGCCGCTTTTCATAAGCTTGTAGCTAAGTTTTGCTGAGTAAAACTGTGCGTTAATATCCTTGCCATCGGTGGCTTTCCCATCTTGCTGATAGAAGGCACCTTCAATGGAAATGTCGGAAGGTGCATAACTGAAATAGCCGCCATAGGTGTTGCGGTACTCAATGGCTAATGAGTCGGCATATTGATGGCCATCGCGTACGGCAATAAGTGAGATGTTTAATTTTTTATCGAGCAATTTTTGATTCAGCCATATGTAAGCCATGTTCTTGTATTGCGAACTTGCCAACTCGTACGGAGATGCAAATGCTGCGGTTTCGGCACTTGTGTTATTGGATACTGAGTAGCCAATATGCCCGGTGAAATTATTTTCTGTTGATTTAATGATCAGTAGGGCTGCATCGTGCGATTCACCATATGTACGCCAATCGCCACTGGCAAATAAACGGCCATCGTCGTAAACCAGCTCTTGTCGTCCTACTTTAAAACTGATGTTTTTGTTGAATGAATATTTGGCCCAGGCTTCTTTTAACCCAATGCCCATATTATCGGTTTTCCACTTATCTTCTCCCCAGATTCTGGCATCCTGAATAGAGAACCTTGTTTCAAGGGCATCTTTCTTATAATTGAAAATTAAACGGCTTCGCTGCCCAACCATTAAGAGTGGTTCTGTATTGTCGGTTGGTAATGTTTTATAGCCATCTCTGTATTCACCCATAGTTCTGAGTTGACCTTCAATCGTAAGTTGGCCATAAAGATTGACGGAAAGTAGTACCAATAAGGTTGCTAAAAAATAGTATTGCTTTTTCATAGTTATCTTAATTTATTGTTACAAAGATATGTAAATGCTAAAAATGAAACTTCGCACATGTACTTAATACCATGTGTCAGTTTTAAGTCGTATGCTAAGCTTAAAAAAATGAACGCTGTGTTTTTTTGATTACCTACCTGCTCTTTACCACAAAAACAAGTCTTTAAATAACCAATTGCTTTCTCTTTTGTTTACTTTAGTGTTTTAATTGTTTAAGAGAGATTTACTTATGAACAGGGCTTTTTTGTTGTTACCTTTCTTTTTTACCGTTTTTATGGTGCAGGCTCAGGATGAGCAGGAAATGAAAGATCATTCGCATAGCGAGTACGAGCGGTATTATAAAAACCTTGTGAGCACCAGCGGCATTTTTGATTATAACTATAATGTCATTTTTCAAAGGATTGAGCACAGCATCAATCCGTATCAATTGTTTATTGATGGAACAGTAACCAGCTATTTTATTCCTGATGCCAACATGACAACCTCGTTAAAGTTTGATTTTGCCCAAAGCTATACTATCGATCATGTGTTGTATCATGGCGATACGGTGAATTATACTTTGGCCAATTACATTCTTGATATTGCGTTACCTGCTGCACCAGCAAGTGGGCAAGTAGATTCTGTTGAGATTGTTTATGAGGGATCGCCACCGGGATCAACCGGTTTTATTCAAGATTTTCACGGGCCACTCAGCCCCACTGATCCAATCATATATACTAACTCAGAACCATATTGGTCGCGAGATTGGTGGCCTTGCAAACAATCGCTCACGGATAAAATCGATTCAGTGGATATTGTTATCACAACACCCGAACAGTTCCGAAGTGCAAGCAATGGTTTAATTTTATACGATACCGTTGTGGATGGTTTAAGAAC
>JBFHES010000387.1:0-2918 GCA_041584015.1 Bacteroidales bacterium | reverse complement strand
CAAGTACTGTTTTGGAGAGCTTGTTATAGCCGATAAAGGAAAACTCAATAATGTATTTTCCTTTAGGTATCTCATTTAGTTGGAACTGGCCTTTTGCATTTGTGCTAGTTCCAACGTTTAATATGCTAATTAGTATGTTAACATTTGCTAAAGGTAAATTGGTTTGGTCATCATATACCGCACCCTTAATAGCTGTTTGCGACTGGAGCACAAACGAACATAGTAGCAAAAGTGTGGTGATAAAGTACCGCATAGCAATGTGAGTTGAGAAAAAGTAAGGCTGTCGAATGTATCGACAACCTTACTTAAGAAAAAAAACTTGATTTATTATGAAGTGCTATTGCACGATAAGTTTGCTAACATGCGGTGCTGAATAGTTGCTAAGTTTTGAATGTACAAGGTAAAGGCCTTTCGGAAGTGTACTTATTTCCATTCGGATTTGACCGTTCATACCATTTGTGCTCATTGTTTTAATTAGCTGCCCACTCATGTTGTATAATGAAACGGATTCCATAGCACGGCTCGTTTCAATATTGAAATAGTTGCTTGTTGGGTTTGGATAAACCTTGAAATCGCTTGCATACACAATTTGTTCAACTCCGGTAATTGAAGTTCCAGAAACAACTACATCGTCAATTTTTGAAATACCATCGCTGGTAACAGCATCTCCGTTAATATCATCATTGGATGTCATAATCCAGCGAATGTACATGGATGTTGTTCCTGGGTTTTCAAATCCTGCAGGGAATGGCAATGCTTCAGCAACGCCAGTTGTCCAATCGTTGGCACAGGTGATGGTTCCATTTGGTACATCTATCCAGTCTTCACCACTAAAGCGAACTTGAATTTTCCAGTCTTTAGGACCCGGGTTGTTGCCTGCCGCACGTTGCTTCGATGAGATCTTAAGATCGGTATATCCTGTTGCTTTAAATTTTATGGCCCATAGCTTGGCTTCAGCGCCATTGTCCCAACCTGTTGCAGTAGCCGCTTTGTCTTCAACTCCGTTGGTGAAATAAATATCACGCAAGTTGGTATCCGGCCAACCTGTTGTGTCTTCGGCCGAAATATACTTGGTTAGGTTTGGTTCAAGACCAGCATTCGCATAAATATCTACAGAGTCAATTCCTGTTGGAAATGTCCAGGCTGCTATGGTATCGCCTATGTTTACAGGATTAGTTACCACAGGTAGACCGGTGATGATGACGTCATCTATTTTCGATGTTCCTGTTGCTTCAACCGGCGTATTATTGATGCTGATGTTAGATGTCATTATCCAACGTAAATAGATGGAGGTTGATCCCGGATCATCAAGGTCTGTAGACAGATCAAGTGCTTCAACAACACCAGTTGTCCAGTCGTTGCCGCAGGTAATACTTCCATTGCTAACATCTGCCCAGTCGTCACCGCTCATGCGGTATTGTAACTTCCAGTCCATTGGACCGGCATTGTTACCGCCGCCGCGCTGCTTTGATGATACCTGAAAGCTCTTATAACCATCAGCCTTAAACTTGATTGACCAGAACTTGTTGTTCTCACCATCGTTCCAGTCAGTGGCGGTTACAGCAAAATCAGCTGAACCGTTTGTGAAACTTAGCGGTAACTCATTTTGCGAGGTATCCTCGGCAGCAATATATCTGCTGGCGTTTCCTGGTAAACCTGCATTTGGATAAACATCTATGGTGTCAACTCCGGTAGGAAATGTCCAGGCAACAATCGTGTCGCGCTGTGCAGTAAGAGTTGTGGAGCATAGTGCAAAAATTGCAATGGTTAATAGTAAATAATTTCTCATGATTGTATAAATAAAATTAATGATTATATCTGCATTTTAATGGCAAACTCAATGGAACCTGTCTCTGTCTCGTCAGCACGGATGACCTTGAGCAGGCCCTTTTTGCCGGCTTGTGTTTGAAATGGAATTATCATACCGGTGCTTGCCCATTTGAATTTTTTCTTCCCCCATACTTCATCGTAGTTCACGATAATGGTGCTGTCGTTATGGCAATTGTCAAAGTCTAAGGCATTAATAGGTTCGTCATCTACGCTAATGTCCCAGGTGGTATATTTTCTAATGTTCCAATTGGCGATTGATGTATAAAACTCGCTGGCGTCTGTGCTGAAATTATCATACTCACCGGGTGACGAGAATACCGGTGATGGTTGGTTGTCGTCTTCGACAAAGTAGGTGATTAATTCTATCTTCTCCTGAAACAATTGAGCGGAGTCTTCGAAGTAAACCTTGCCTTCGGCAAGATCTAAAAATTGACCATATTCCGAATTTTTTTGATATCCCATAATGATAGTTTCGTAATACTGAATACCACCAAATTGAGAGTTTGGATCTTTAAAGATGGTTAGACTTTTTTCTGAACTTAGTCTGTTCTTGTCCATTACAATGATGGTCCACCTAACTTCTTCCTCTATGTTTTGGTAGAACTTCTTCTGAATGTCTAACGACATGGTGTATATGCCTGTGTCAAGAACCACGGTGTAGGTTTCGTCAGGATAGGTTTTACGAATTACGAGGTTTGTTAAGTTTGCATCATTGCCTCGCGCTTGTATGCCTATAATGATGGGTGATCCGATGGCAATGGTGTCATTGTCTTTGGTAAAACCATCAGTAGTTTTTATGCTTATTGTTGGAGGTATTTGGTGGGTCTCCTTTTCGTCGCATGATATATTCAACAACAAGGAAATTAGTGCCATCGCGATGTAGTGGCGAATAGAAATGTTTTTCATATCGATGCTCAAAAAAAAGGGTTTAATTCTTATTCTTTAGTTATTGCATTCGACATGAATCTGAATGCATAACGGCCGCAAATGTATGAAATATTCTAATATGTGTCTAAATAGAAAAGGAAAATTATCTACAAAATTAAAGTACAGGTGTAGAGGTGTTTATCGTTAGTGTGAGAGCGGGT
>JBFHES010000386.1:0-2962 GCA_041584015.1 Bacteroidales bacterium | reverse complement strand
CGACGAAGCGCTTGCTATAAAAATGGATGGAAGAAACCGGATTGTGTTGGTGAGTGAGGGATAAAAAACATGACAATGTTTTGAATCAAGCACCGATTCAAGATCAATCTATGTCGAACTAATTCGAGTAATTCGTTTTATCACCTCATCGCGATAATTTCTGCCAATTGGAATTTTCTCTTCATCAATTTCCACAAAAGCAGTCGTAAATGTTCTGAATGCATTTGCATTAATTAGATATGAGCGATGAATTCTGATGAAGCTAGCTGAAGGTAGTTGCTCTTCAATTGATGATAAACTCATGTAACAAATTAAAGTAGCAGATCTCGTATGTACCTTTATATAATTATCCAGGCTCTCAACCCATTTAATATCATCTAAGAATACTTTATGTTGTTTCTTATCTGCTTTAAGAATTATGAACGATTCCTTCTTGTTATTGGTTAAACCATTTTGCTCAGGTGAATATTTTAAAGACAAAAAGCGATTCACAGCTTTTAAGAATCGTTCGTATGAAATGGGTTTCAATAAATAATCCAAGGCCTGCAAGTCAAATGCATCGATGGCAAAATTGCGATAGGCAGTTATAAAGATTATCGCAGGTGGATTGCCAAGTGTTTTTATAAAATCTATTCCGGAAAGGCCAGGCATGTTAATATCAAGAAAAATCAAATCAACCTTTGATGAATTCAGCAATGAAATGGCATCGGTTGCCCTGGTGAATTCTCCAATGCAATTCAAGCTATTCAGTTCATCAACATATTCGCGTATCACCTTAATAGCGGGCGGTTCATCATCAATTATCAAGCAATTGTATTTATGAACTAATTGACTCATAATCGTATCTTTAGTTTAACAGTAAAATAGACATCTGACTTGTCCAGGTTTAGATCTAATCTATCCTTATAGAGTAAATTTAATCTTTCTTTGATATTCCTTAAACCAATACCGCTATTCCTTTTTAATTCAAACTCTTTGTCTTCATATCTATTCTTTATCGAGAAATAAAGCTCATCATCAATAATACTTAGATGTATTCGAATATCACTTTTGAAACTATCACCAAATCCAAACTTAAATGCGTTCTCCACAAATGGGAAAAAGATTAAAGGAGGTATCTCTATCTGCTCGGATAAACTTGAATGGTCAAACTGAATATTAAAATCAGCATCATGACGCATACGCTCCAGCTCAATATAGTTTTCAATGAATTCTACTTCTTTTGCAACAGGAATCATCTTTTTGGAAAACTCATACAGCATAAGATCAAGCAAGTTTGAGAATTTAAGGATGTAAGCTCTTGTCCTAACAGGATCATCATTAACCAGACTGTATATATTATTAAGTACATTGAATATAAAATGTGGATTTACCTGACTTTTAAGTAATGAAAGCTTAGCCTCGCTCAATTTCATTTCCACATCCTTTTGCTCCAACAAACGCAAATAATTTTCCCTGATGAAATGTATAACTGAATAAACAACAACTACCAGCAAGGTTCCTGAAAAAAGAATTACCAAATCTTCACGCGTGGGAACAATCATGAATGGCCTTCGTTCAATGCTGAATAAAAGTATAAGAATAATCATCAGCATAATCAACCACAATATTACAACCAGTGTAGCAAGAACAGCATAATAAAAAAGGAATATTTTATCTCTGAAAAGAAGTTTCGGTATCAGGTACCTGCTTACAAACATTGAAACTCCAACACTGATACCCGTCATTATTCCCACCAGAATAAAGCGCAAATTGATATCATATTGCCGATTACTGAACACATAAAACAACAGCAAAACAGCCAGCACCCAGTAACTAAACTGAAAGATAAAACTACTTCTTTGTATCGTTTTATTTTCTGTTGTTTTAATAATCATTTACCAAAGATATTACAAAGCAACCATCAAAAAGTCGACTGACTAAACAATTTATGCAAACAACCATAAATCATCTCTAAACTACACAATCATTACTTTGAAGTGAATTTCTTACATTTACAACGCAAAGCATGCAGTTCACATAAATAGTTTTTCACTAATATTATTTAGCTCTAACATTGGATCATTATTCATTTAAAAACTAAGATTATGATTTTTAAACATTGGTACGAAGGTGGCCCGCTATTTATGTCTGTAATTTATTCAATTGCATTGATAATTTTTGGATTAGCACTATACAATGCATTCAAATTAAAGAGCCAAAGTAAGAGCGCAAAATTTAAACGGAGGAATGACACAATCCTATTTCTTGGCAGTCTAACCTTTCTTATTGGCATACTAGGACAACTTGTTGGACTATATGAGGCAATGGAGATTATTCAAACTGTTCAAGACATTTCGCCGCAGCTTATCTATGGAGGAATAAAAGTTTCGATGCTTACGCCGCTTTATGGCTTTGTAATATTGATACTATCGAGTATTATCTGGTTTTTCTTCAGATATCAGATTTTAAAAGATTAACACATATCTCCGACAGAAATTGGAAATATGCGGAAAATACAACAGGGTTCAACTACAATAGTTGAACCCTGTCTTTAATTAAAGGATCAATAATGCGGTATGAGTTATTTCGTTGATCCTTCAAATACTTTTGTTGCTGTTGCAATAACACTTGAAACATCTGCCATATTAGACGGAATAATCATTGTATTATTTTCCTGAGCCAACTTACCGAACTGAATTAGGTATTGTTCTGCGACTCTAAGATTAACGGCATCAATTCCTCTATCCGTATTTATAGCATCTGCAATAGCTTTAAGCCCGGATGCAGTTGCATTTGCAATTTGAAAAATCTCTGAAGCTTTACCTTCCGCTTCATTAATTTGTCGTTGCATATTACCTTCCGACTTTTTAATTAGCTCCTGCTTATCACCTTCGGCAACATTAATCTTAGCCTGCTTCTCTCCTTCCGATTCTGCAATGGTTGCGCGTTTTTCACGCTCAGCACGCATCTGCTTTTCCAT
>JBFHES010000385.1:0-2988 GCA_041584015.1 Bacteroidales bacterium | reverse complement strand
TTCGGGTCTCTTCTTTGAGCTTTGCTTTAAAGCTCTGCCATCGTTTCTTAGTGACTACCAATTGGTATTTACCCTTGATGCTGTAAATAGGAAATTAGTACCATCAAAATTTCGCAATAGAACATCACCAGTTGTAGAAATAAAAAATAGCCTCCATTTTTAGGTTGTGAAATCTAAAAAAACAAAGGCTATGAATAAAAACCAAAAAGTTTTTATGTGGTACAAAGTTAATGAATTATGGAAACAAGGACTCAATAAGAGTCAAATAAGTAGAGAGCTTGAGATAGATAGAGGCACTGTCCGTAAATATTTAGCAATGGATGAACAGACTTTTATGTTGTGGATAAATAAGCCGCATCGCCTGTCAAAAAAGCTCTCTGGTTATTATAAATATGTAAAAACACTTCTCGAAAGCACGCCTTACTTGTCAGCCGCCCAGGTAGAAGATCGTTTAAAAGAATCATTTGAAGATTTACCGAAAGTAGATAGCAAAACGGTCTATAACTTCGTAAAAACGATTCGGGAGAAGCATGCCATCAATAAGTACAAAGAAGTGGGTTCCCGTCAATATCAAAAGCTGCCTGAGGTAGCTTATGGTAGCGAGGCTCAGGTTGATTTTGGCGAGATTACTATGCAGAGTGGAGAAGGTCATCGTATCAAAGTGTATTTCTTCGCCATGGTACTTTCGCGTTCTCGCTACAAGTACGTTTATTGTCAACGCTGCCCTTTTACCACCCAAACTGCGGTATATGCTCACGAGTTAGCTTTTAATTACTTTAACGGTATACCAAGTAAGATCATTTACGATCAGGATAAAGTATTTATAAAGGGGGAAAATCTTGGTGATGTTTTATTAACAGAAGGATTTCGAAGTTTTTGCCAGCAATACTCTTTTGAAACTATTTTTTGCAGGAAAGCAGATCCTGAATCCAAGGGAAAGGTTGAGAATGTGGTGAAATATGTCAAATATAACTTCCTGAAAGGTCGTACATTTCAGGATCAAAACACCCTTCAGGAAGATTGCCTGGCATGGCTTAAACGTACAGCAAATGCCAAGCTTCACGGAACCACCAGGAAAGTCCCTTATGAACAATGGTTGATTGAACAATCACATCTGGAACCTTACCGCGACACCCCTGAAAAACCATTAATATTACTGCCTGGTTACAAGGTTCGAAAAGACAACACCGTTGCCTACAAGGGAAATTTTTACAGTTTACCAATAGGGACTTACAAAGATGCCGATACAACCGTGCTTCTTGATGACAAAGGGAATACCCTGGACTTGTTATCTGATGTAAATACGCTTGTTGCGTCTCATAAGATTCCGCTGGGAAAGGGTGTTTTGGTGCGCAACACGGATCACTGCCGCGAAAAATCAAAGACACTACAACAGAGATATGAACTTTTATTAAACGCTTTTGGCAATACACCAGAATCACAAAGCTATTTGGCTGACCTGGAAAATGACAAACCGCGTTATTTTCATGATAATATAAGGGAAATTTTAAAAGCTATAAACAATGCGAACGATCGGGTAAAAACAGAAACTTTAAACTTCTGCATCGAAAACAAAGTGTTTAATGGGTATCGATTTGCGGAGGTACTTGCCCATCTTCAAAACGAAGAAAAACAAATATCGGAGGCGAGTAAAATAAACATCAGTAAAGTGAATGTGGAACCCCCTAAGGAGTCGATTGCTCCTGCCCAAAGTAGTATCGAAATTTATGAAACATTATTGAGATAGATCATGAAGCAAATAGAACAAATCAAGCAGTATGCCGAATTGTTGCGGCTTACCCAGACAAAGAAGTCCCCAGAAGAAATCTTGCACCAGGCGCAAATAGATAAGCTTTCATATACGGAATTCACCCTGGAGTTATTGAAAAAAGAAGTCCTTCACAGGCAAAATACCGATCTGGAGCGAAGACTCAAACTAGCCAGATTACCGAAGAAACATCAGCTGGATAACTACGATTTTAATGTTGCCAACGGTATTACAAAACCCCAACTAAAACAACTGCGTGAGTTGATGTGGCTGGAACAAAACTACAATCTGGTTTTAATGGGACCATCCGGAACCGGTAAAACCTATATTGCGGCGGGCCTTGTGCATGATGCTGTAGTTGCCGGGTACAAATCTTATTTCATCACAATGGAAGAACTTGTTACCATATTAAAAATGAAAGAAATGACATCTTCTGCTTTAAATGCTTACAACCGACTGACAAAAGCTCATTTAATTGCGATTGATGATATAATGCTTTTTCCTATTAAGAAACATGAAGCTGTGGCATTTTTCAACCTTGTAAATCACCTACATGAACAGACCTCTGTGATTATTACAACAAATAAATCGCCTAAACAATGGGCTGAAACCCTCGAGGATGAAGTCCTGGCCACGGCACTGTTAGATCGCTTGCTTTATCGATGTGAAGTCTTGAAATTGGAAGGGAAAAGCTATCGGATGGAAAACAGAAAAACAATCTTTTCTCATGAACACTAATCCCTTGCATGCTTCGTTCGCTACGCTCTCTTAGCATGCAAGGGATTAGCAATATATTTTTTAATCATAAGTGATGGAATACTATTGCGAAAAATTGCTGATGTATAATTTGCTATTCTCATATGGCAATGACAATAACGAAGTTATCATGAGGGCCTTTGAAAATTTACCTTCCCGAGTAATTCGGCGAAGCCTGATCATGAGGGCCTTTGAAAATTTACCTTCCCGAGTAAAAAGGACATATCGATAATCTCTAATCTTGAAAACAAATTCAAGTAAAACATAGAGGGTTACAATTAATACATAACCATATTCAATAATTTTTAATAAATGAGTAATTCGCATTAAAATATAAAAGTCTTATTAAATGAACTGCAGGGTAGGCCAGAACAATAGCCCCGGGGCCGGCGCTGGAGAGAGGCTATAACCCGGAAAATGCATTAGAAAATCTATTACGCCTTAAAATGGCTTCAAAAGAAGTC
>JBFHES010000384.1:0-2992 GCA_041584015.1 Bacteroidales bacterium | reverse complement strand
GCATTCGAAAGTTACATGGAATACGGCAGGCTTAAGGAAATGCTTGTAAAAAGCGAGTATTACATTAAATGTTGTAATTTCTCAATTGATGCTGTTGCCAATCCTGTTCCGTTTGAGCCAATAAACCTTGGGCCAGAAGTTAATTCGGCATACAACGATATGGCGCCTTCTATAACTGTGGATGGTGAAACATTGATTATAACTGTAGATGTTCCTATTGATCCTAACAGACCCTATTCCGCACAAAATAAGCAAGAAGATTTTTTCATCAGCAAAAAGGTCGATGGTGTTTGGCAAAAGGCAAGAAACATGGGCAGACCTGTAAATACGGCTGGAAATGAAGGCATGCAGTCGATATCTGCAGATGGAAAAGTGTTGGTTTATGCCTCAAGTAATTTGCCTGGTGGTTTGGGTAGTACCGATTTATATATTTCTTACAAAAGTGATAAAGGTTGGTCGCGACCAGTTAATATGGGGGCACCTGTTAATTCTGAGAAATGGGATACACAACCTACATTATCATCCGATGGTAAATCAATGTATTTTGTGAGCACCAGAGAAGGCGGAATGGGTAAACAAGATATTTGGTTTACTAGGCAAGACGAAAATGGCGTTTGGTCGGAACCACTTAATGTTGGTGACGAGATTAACACTCCTGGTTACGAGAGTAGCCCGTTTATTCATCCAGATGGCAAAACGCTCTACTTTACAAGCGGCTCGCGAATTGGCCTGGGAGGCTACGATATTTATAAATGTACCCGAACCGGAAATATGGAGTTCTCCGAAGCAGAGAATTTGGGATACCCAATTAATACCCATCTTAATGAGGAGTTTCTTGTGGTGAATGCCTACGGTGATTATGCGTTTATTTCTTCGAAGCGCGACGGAAGCCGCATGTTGGATGTCTATACCTTTAAGTTGCCGGAAGAAGTGCGCCCAAATCAGGTGACATACATGAAGGGTAAAATATA
This sequence comes from Bacteroidales bacterium, assembly GCA_041584015.1. Classification (GTDB taxonomy): domain Bacteria; phylum Bacteroidota; class Bacteroidia; order Bacteroidales; family M50B96; genus JBFHES01. The sequence goes on along the minus strand of JBFHES010000384.1, from coordinate 2,021 downwards.
TGATGCTGAAACCAAGCAGCCTGTTAAAGCTAATTTCGAGTTAATTAATCTAAATTCAGGAGAGGTAGAGGTACGGTCAGTCTCGGATGATCAAAAAGGAGATTATTTAGTTTGCTTACCAACAGGTGAAAATTATGCATTCGATGCATCAGCGAATGGTTACCTTTTCCATTCCTTAAACTTTGAGCTAACAGCGCAGGAGGATCGAACAGAACCATTTATTATGGATATTGCACTCTGGCCAATTAAACCAGGAAAATCTGTTGTGCTTAACAATATATTTTTCGAAACTGCCAGGTATAGTTTGAAGGAAGAATCCAGAATTGAGTTGAAAAAACTGGTTGATTTTCTTGCAAATAATCCGGGTATAAAAATCGAAATCGGAGGTCACACAGATAATATCGGATCTCCTGAATACAATCAGAATTTATCAGAGAACAGAGCAAAATCAGTATTTGAATATTTGCTTTCGATGAAAGTAGATAAAAGTAGAATTTCATACAAAGGCTATGGCTATACCAAACCTATTGATACGAATGATACCGATGAAGGAAAAGCTAAAAACCGACGAACAGAATTTACAATTCTCGAGTAAGCTTAAGTTTCTTTTTATAGTTGTTGCTGTGCTATTTGCAAATAGTGTTTTGGCACAGCAGAGCAAATGGGATGAGGAACTTTTAGTAGCTGCCAGCGAAGAGAATTACAAGAATCTTATACTAGCATTAGATTCAGGGGCATCGATAAATGCTGCAACCGAAGACAGCGTAACAGCATTAATGTTTGCTGTTGAAACGGGCAATATGCGTGTTGTAACTGCGCTTTTGGAACGGGGTGCGGATGTCAATATAAAACCGTGGAACGGCAAAACTGCACTTATTGGAGCCGTACGTACAAATAATATGGAGATAGCAGAATTGCTCATTCGTAATGATGCTGATGTGCATATTAGCGATCGCTATTATGAGTCAACAGCCCTGCATTATGCCATAGCTTCTGGTTACCTTGATATGGTAGATATGCTAATATATTATGAAGCAGATCCAACAAAGCCTGAGAAGAAAGGGCTTGATGGATTAAATCTGTCGGCTTGGTTTGGGAATCCGGAGTTGGTTGAATATTTTATACAACTTGGGATGGACGTAAATTCAGTTGATTCATTGGGGAATACACCTTTAATTAACAGCATCAAGAATGGGCATTTTCAGGTAGCAGAACAACTGCTGTTGGCTGGAGCTGCAATAGATCAGACTAACCGAAAGGGGTATAATGCATTGCATGTGGCTACTGTAAGTAATCAACAAGAAATAGTTCAACTGTTAATTGCTGCTGATTGTAACGTTGATACACCTGTATATGGCAAACTTTCTCCTATCTATCTGGCACGAATGAAACGATTTAATCCAATCCGTAAAGATCTTAAACGGGCAGGAGCAAAGCGCTTTTCAGGTTTTTATATTGATAAAATAGAACTTAGCTTTGAGAATAATATTGGCAGTGATTACTTAATGGGCGGAGGTCTGGGCTTGCACGAAGTATTTACCAATACATCCTGGACCTTGTCATATTTGCAACGATTGCACAAAGAACCAATTTTCTTTAATGACGCCAATGATGTTTATTATCAGTACTGGGAGCGACGCGGCATGTTTGCATTATCAGGAATTAAAAATCTTCCGATACATCACTATGATGATCAAATCACTGGATTGTATGTAGGAGCATCTCAATTATTCTCATTTCGCTCCTGGTCGGGTAGCACGCAGCGGCCAAAGTTCGAATCCATTACAATTCCGCACATAGGCTTTTATTATCAGGCAGATATAATTATAGCCAGGTTTGGAATTGAGTTTTTTGAGTTTGAACATAATGAGACAGGTCCTTTCCGTTTTTATGCATCGCTTGTATTTAATATTTCCCGCAATGTTTCGAAGTTTACCCCTACGAAACCAGAATGGACTGATGAATATGTAACTGACTAGTGACAATAATTGTTGATTGAATCCAAGTTACCTATAGAGGTC
>JBFHES010000383.1:0-3024 GCA_041584015.1 Bacteroidales bacterium | reverse complement strand
GGCCTCCGGCCTGATAGAAAGGCCGGAGGCCTTGGAATATACGACATAGCGAGGACGCTATGCCGAACCGGGATTTTTTTTGTCATTGAGACAGGGTCTAAGACCCGATTTCGGAAACTAGCCATAATCAAGTATTCATGGTTTTTATGAGCGTAACAGCCAATAATTTAATTCGTTTATCGGGTCTTTGACCCATTGACGAGGGATTAAAACCGAGTCCCGTACCACCGCTTTTTTCGGTGGAACGGATATTAGCACAATGCTCTTAATATCGGTTCCACGGACTCTAGCCGTGGCACCGCTGGTTCTATTGTTAAATGTTTCCGCCTTTGTTTCCGGTCTTTTTTTGTGTCTGATAGTTGGGTCTAAGACCCGATTCTGAATTGTCGTTTAATAAGAATGAGTTGAGGGAATTAATAATGTTTTCTTTTAGAACATTATCAGGATATCGGGTCTTTGACCCAAGACCAGCTCAAGCATTTTTTTTATTAACGAACTTGTGAGACATTTGCTATTCGAAAGGTATTTGCTTTTTTCATTCCCTTAGACAGAGTGCTACTCTACCTCGCACCATGACTTAAGGTTAAAATTGAACTATATCAGTAAAAGTGCAACCTAAGTATATTAATTTCGTTAATGGTTTAAAATCAACGTTGCGACTTACATGAAATATTTTTTAACTCTTTCCTTGCTTATAGGTTCCTTTATGGTATTCGGACAACTGAACGTAGATAGTCTGGAAACGATTATTCCGGCGCAAGCGGATACCCAGCAAGTAAATCTTCTTAATAAACTGGCGTTTTATCATTGGAATAAGTCGCCCGATAAGGGAATAGCCTATGCTGAACGAGCAAGAGCTATTGCTAAAAAAATAAATTACCGAAAAGGTGAAGCACGAGCATTGAAATGTATTGGGGTTAACTATTGGGCAATGGGAGTTTATGATAAGGCCAATACGTATGTTTTTGATGCCTTGAAAATTTACGAAGATCTAGATTATAAAAGAGGTATTAAGTCGAGCTTGAATAATATCGGGATCATCTACAGTAGCACTAAAAAATATGAGGAAGCGATTACCTATTTTATGAAAGCTAAGCAGCTGGCAATAGAAATGAATGACATTTATTCGCAGGTAAATCATAATAATAATATTGGCGGCTTATATAGCGATCTTGAGAATTACGAAAAAGCGCTGGAGTATTACAATATTAATATTGAGCTAAGCAAAGTTGAAAATGTTGAGAATATTATTTATTCATCCTACTCAAATATGGGTGTTTGCTTAATGATGTTAGGTAGAGATGAAGAGGCGCTCCAATATATGGTAAAAGCGTATGAGGCGAATTTAAGCGCTGGTAATACGCATCAGGCCGCATCATCTGCTGATCAGTTAGGAACTTTCTATTTTGATAGAGACAAGTTGATAGAAGCTTATAAATACTACAAGAAAGCGGAACAGCTGGCTATTGAGTCGCAGGCACTGGAGCAACTTAATTGGGTGCATAAAAATCTTGCAAACTATTATGTAACGGTTAACGATTTGCAAAATGCATTGATTTATAAAGACAAGTACATTGCGTCTAACGACAGTTTGTATAACGAGCGAAGTTCGCAGCAGATGGCTGAAATGAGAGCGCAGTTTGAATCCGAGAAAAAGGAGAAAGAGAACGAGCTACTCAGAAAAAATATTACAATACAAGAGTTGGAAGTTGAAACCCAAATGATGCTAAAGAATGCCTTTATCGGAATTAGTATGTTGGTCCTTCTCATGGTGCTTATCTTGTATAGCCGGTTTGTAATTAAAAAGCGTGTGAATGCTGAGCTTCAGAAAAAGAACAAGTTGATTGAAGAACAAAAAATAGAGCTTCAGGAAACAAACCAAACGCTACGCGAACAGCATGACCAACTTAAAATATTGAATGCCACAAAGGACAAGTTCTTTGCAATTATATCGCACGACTTGCGTGGTTCGTTTCATGCCATCATAGGTTTTACCGATATTTTAGTTGACGATAAGAACAATCACCTAAAAAGCGAGGAAAGGGATTTGTTGGAAGAAATAAATAAATCGGCGGTTCATACGCATAAACTCCTGGAAAACTTACTTACCTGGGCACAATCACAAACCGGCCAACTAGTAATTAAAAAGCAGTACCTGAATATAAAGCAATTGGTTGAAGGAAGCATTCAGCCCTATTTAATAAATGCTTCTACAAAAAACATTAATATAAAGCTTGACATGGCTGATGATTTAATGTTAAATCTTGATCGAAACACAGCATCAACCTTTATAGGCAATTTGGTAAACAATGCCATTAAGTTTACCGGCAATAATGGAGATATTACCATAAGAGCAAAGGAGCTTAACGAAGCGGTGGAACTTCGGGTTATTGATACGGGAATAGGAATGCAACCAGATGTCGTTGAAAAACTGTTTCGTATTGAAAAGACAGTTTCTACCAAAGGCACCAACAACGAGGCAGGCACCGGACTTGGCCTCTTGCTTTGCAAGGAGTTTATTGAAAAGAATGGCGGTGAAATTTCAGTAGTAAGTACCGTAAACAAGGGCAGCGAATTTATAGTCGTCTTGCCGAAGGATTAGCTATAAGCAAGATAGAGAGGACGCTACAATCGACAACACTAAAGGGTCAAAGCCTCGATAGCTCTTATTCATTTTAAAATCTGCTATCTTGGATTCGCAGAAACACATTTATCGAAAGAAGTATTGAATCGGTCCTTCGACTCAAGCCGATAGCTATTGAACGACGATTGGATAAACCTAGCAGTCTAAGACCGTCATCTCAACTTCATTTATTATTAATGGTGATTGGTTAAGCTAATAAGTTTGAGAAAGAATTCAATCAAGCAAATTAGTTAAACTTTGCTTGATTGAATGGTGCATACTATTCGCTTTGTTCTTGTGGCTGATAGTCTTTCTGCTTTGCAATTAGAATAAGAATTCCGATGCGAGCCAGTGCAAAAACCAGTATACCCATTAGCGGATCTACCAATGCCATTTTTAGG
>JBFHES010000382.1:0-3025 GCA_041584015.1 Bacteroidales bacterium | reverse complement strand
TTGCACCTGACCGGTCCATTGATAAAAATCAAAATCTCCTAAAACACTTAATTCTATCGTCTCACCAAAGCAGGCAACGCTATCACCAATTACCACAGGATTAGGCGCCGGCAGAAATTCAACTTCGCTGGTATCGGAAGCCACACATCCTTGCTGACTTGTAACCCACACCAAATATGTGGCAGTATTCAGTACACAATTCTCATTAATTCCGTTTAACCCATCCGACCATGTATAAGACTCATAACCTTCCTGCACTTCCAGGCAAACCGTATCACCTTCGCAGGCTGTCACTTCAATGGGCAAATTCACAATTGGCGTTTCAAATACGCGAATATGCTGGTCGGCGCTATTTGAACATCCTGTAGACAAATCAGTGTAATGATAACTGATATTGAATAAGCCAGTGTCAACTAAAAAGAAACGGTCGTCGAGCACATTAGCTCCTGAGAAATAACCACCAGATGGCTCGGCCATTAGCAAGGTATACCCGATGGCATCCTGACAAAAAACAGTATCGAGGTATAAAAATGTCAATGCTGGTTTAGCATTGTTGTAGATGGTATCATTTATTGATCTACTTATGGTTTGATTACTAAGTAACAATTCCGCATCCAAGAGAAGTTCCTCAGCGGAAATAAAAGCAAAATTGGCAGCTAACGCAATGGTATACATTTGAGAGTTTCCGGCACTTATGGTATCGTAAAAGATGAAAGTATCCGCATAAGCAATTGCTGAAATACCTGCGACCAGCTGCACTTTATGTATGTCATCGGTCAAATTATTATTCACAAGCACAGAAATGTTATGCAGCGTATCTGCATCCTCGCAAAAATACAGAGATGACAGAATGCTTATTTCAGTAGCTCCTATGCTGCTAACACCGGCAAGACTCATCAAGCCACTCATGCCATTATTAGTGTAGTACATGTGGTTAGGAAAAGCAATTGTATTAAACACGGCCTCGGATTCAAACTCTAAACCAGTGGAGCTTTGCCAGATTTTCCATTTAAAAATTTCGCCACTAGCAAACCCATTCAAACTTCCCGAACTACTGCCCCATGCCGCAATAGTCATTGAAACACCTTGCCATTGTTTATAGCCAGCACAAACAAGTGTACCAAGCGAATCGTAAAAAACACCTATGTAGTCGCCATTGCTAATCGGGACAGTATCGATTGTAATTTGTGCTGAAGCCGGAACTAATAAAGTATGATTAACACTAGTAATCTCATAATCCCAGTCGGGCTGAGCAATCACCATATTTATCTGCGTTGCAAAAATGATAAGATGCAAGGCAGCAACAGCAATAAGGTATTTGGCAATGGTCATTTTAGTGCTTTGTACAAAAATAAGAAAATTAAAGAGCCTCATCATTATCCCTCTAAATTTAGCCCATGGTATAAGCTTGCCTTTTCTAAACTAATTATTAATAAAACGCTTGTATATCTTTATCGATTGGCATAGTTTTGCAACTCGATTAAATAAACGTAGATATAGAATATCTATTCATTTTTAAAAGTTAGTTATTTAACTTTGAATTAGTTGATAAAGCGGTGTAAATTAGCTGAACATTACACGCGGCTACATTGTTAATGAAGGCTGTCAAATCGATTGGCATGATTGAATAAAAATAATTACTAAAGAATAGAATAATGGCAAATTTATTTCAGGCACCACCTGCAAAAAACGAAGCAGTTTTAAGTTATGCACCGGGAAGTCCGGAAAGAATTAAACTTAAGAAAACCATTGGCACTCTTAAAAATGAAGAAAAAGAGATTGCCATGTATATTGATGGTAAAGATGTAACAACCGGCAACAAAGTCAGGATTCATCCACCGCATGATGTTAAGCACACCTTAGGGTATTTTCATAAAGGAGATGCATCGCATGTTGAACTGGCAATTGAGGCTGCATTAAAAGCTAAAGAGCAATGGGCCAATACTCCATGGCGACAACGCGCAGCTATTTTCTTAAAAGCAGCTAGTTTAATTGCCGGTCCTTACCGGGCATTACTCAACGCAGCTACCATGATGGCACAGTCTAAATCGGCTCACCAGGCAGAAATTGACGCTGCATGCGAAATGATCGACTTCCTGAATTTTAACGTTCAGTACATGACCGAGATTTACGCGCGCCAACCTGATTCACCGGAATTCATGTGGAATAGACTCGAGCAACGTCCATTAGAGGGTTTTGTATTTGCGCTTACACCGTTTAATTTCACATCCATTGCCGGCAACTTACCAACCGCTCCGGCCATGATGGGAAATACCGTTGTTTGGAAAGCCTCCAATCAGCAGATCTATTCAGCAAGAGTATTAATGGATATTTTCACGGAAGCAGGATTGCCAGCAGGAGTTATCAATCTGGTATACGTTTCTGGCCCGGTTGCTGGTGATGTTATCTTCTCACATCGCGATTTTGCAGGCATTCACTTTACCGGGTCAACAGCTGTGTTTAACCATATTTGGAAAACCATTGGCGAGAACATTAACAAATACAGATCATATCCAAGAATTGTAGGCGAGACCGGTGGAAAGAACTTCGTATTGGCACATCCAAGCTCAAATTCGCAACAAGTTGCAACAGCAATCGTGCGTGGAGGTTTCGAGTACCAGGGACAAAAATGTTCAGCCGCATCACGCGTTTACATTCCTGAAAGTTTATGGCCTGCCATTAAAGAAACAGTAATTGAGCAGGTATCCACCATGAAAATTGGTTCACCTGAACATTTCTCCAATTTCTTTAATGCTGTAATTGATGAAGCTTCATTCGACAAACTTTCAGCATATATTGACAGAGCCAAACAATCTGATAAAACTGAAATTATTACCGGTGGTAAATATGATAAAACCGTTGGGTACTTTATTGAGCCGACCGTTATTGTTACAAGCGATCCAAACTACGAAACAATGGAAGAAGAGCTATTCGGGCCTGTTGTTACCGTATATGTTTATCAGGATGATCAATGGGATGAAACCATCGATTTAGTTGATCGCACATCGATTTATGCACTAACCGG
>JBFHES010000381.1:0-3064 GCA_041584015.1 Bacteroidales bacterium | reverse complement strand
TAAGCGATAGGCCTCCTCGAAAACGATCATACTCATTAGAATTTGGATGACAAATTTGCAAATTATTTTTGTGAAGGTAGCCGCCATGGAGCTTAAAATTATAAATGTTTAACTATTTAGATAGGCTGGTTTCTTAAAGCCGGATTAGTGATTTGATCATTAGTGTTATTGCAAGGTTTTTTAGTATATTTGAGTCACTGCGAAAACTAATCAATTCCTATGAAAAAATCCTGGCTTGTTATGCTGGTATTAAGTTTGGTTTGCTCATGTTCATTTGGGCAATCGGACTATTATGTAACTGATAGTACAACAATGGTTGGGGTTTCATTAAAGAGTGAATCCGACGCCTCAAATTCAAAATATTGCAAGTTGTGGAAAAACAAGGATCAGGTTAAAAAGTTAGGACCAGACAAAGTTTTAGAGTACGGATTCAAAGACGGGAGGGTATATGTGTCAAGAGAGGTTCAGATTTATAATGAAGACAAGAAAGTTTTTTTAGAACGGCTGGTAAATGGCGATACAAAGCTTTACTACTATAAAAGCGATGTAATGGAAATGTATTATATCGAGGCTCACAGTTCCAGCTTAATTGAAATACCAAAAGGAAAAGGAGCAGCCTTTCGAGAGCAATTATCTGAAATTACTAAAAGCTGCGATAAAGTGACGGACGCCACCAAATTGGTTAAATATCACAAGAGCTCCATGACCCGTTATTTCCAGAACTACAACAACTGTGAATCGAAGCCATTTCCATTCTTTAAGTATGGAATAATTGCTGGCGGCGGAATGTCGAAACTAAATAGTGCTTCCCCAATTTATCCACAGTTAGATCAATTAAACTATCCTTATCGGTTTGGTTACATGTTCGGTTTGTTTATCGATAAACCCATTCAGGCCAGTGATTATTCATTTCATATGGAGCTTTATTTTTCAAAGTATTCATATAGTCATTCGCTTTATACGGGCGACAGAAAGGTGTTTCTTGATGTGGAGAAATCAACGATTGTAGTTCCGCTGCTTATGCGTTACACCTTCCCGAAGTTAAAAACAAAGCCATTTATCAATTTTGGAGCCATAGTATCTTATGATATCAATAATGAACACACAATGAAACAAGACATCATATCTGGCGAGAATACCTTTTATGAAAATACTTTTATTGATAATAATCAATTGGGTTTTGCTCTAGGGAGTGGCTTAGAATTTAAACTTAATTATCAGCGATCTTTATTTTGCGAATTAAGGTTCAGCAAGTTTTATGGATTGGATTATAGCAACTCTATCAATAGTTCCCGTATTGAGCTTATGGCAGCAGTTAACATTTAGGCAATTTTTTACTTAAAACGGAATTAAGAAACATCAATGATTAAAAGAATACTCGTTTTAGTGGTTTTTGCTTTGGGTTTAAGCGGCATGCTTTTTTCACAAAGTGATTTTCGGAATGCATATATTCTTCAATTAAATGGAGATACACTGTATGGATTAGTGGATTACAGAGGCGATATTAGGAATTCGAAACAATGTGTTTTTAAATCAAATCTGCAAGCCACTGCTAGAATTTATGAAGCAAATGAAATTAGAGCTTACAGGTTTAGTGATAGCAAATATTATGTTTCGAAGCGAATTATGATAGAAGATGAGCCTGAGTATGTTTTTTTAGAATTCTTGGTTAATGGAGTGGTTGACCTCTTTTATAATCGAGATACAGAAGGTGATCATTATTGGTTGGAGAGTGAAGAAGGAGAATTGTTCGAATTAACAAATGAGCAAATTGCTGTTTATGTTCCCGGGTTTGGTAAATCACAAAGAGATTCCAACAAGCACATAGGACTATTAAAAACAACCTTCGCCGATTGTAACGAAATTCAAGATGATCTTAATTATGCCAGGCTAAATCATAAATCGCTCATGAAGCTCACCAAACAATATCATGATTTTGTTTGTACAGATGAGCAATGTGTTATTTATGAAAAACCAAGCCCTGATGTTAAAGTTGCATTTACACCTATGATAGGGGTTGAATCTTCGTTTCTTGATTTTAGCCGATTTACATATTATCAATATGTCGAGTTTGGAGCATCCATTAATCCGTCGTTTGGTTTAAAGCTTGATTTGTGCTTACCAAAGGTAAATGAGAAAGTCTTTTTTCAAGTGGATGCTTTTTTGAGTAAATCAGTTTTTAACGGCACCTACGATCGAATCAATATCACCATTCCTGAATATTACCAAGTGAATATAAAATCTACATTGTTACAAACATCAGCTGGTTTTAAGTATAAGTATCCGAAAGGTAAATTGAGACCAGTAATGGGAATTGGAGCTTCGATATATAATTTCTATCGCGTTGATGCTATAACAACATTGGTGGAACAAAAAGGAACAGTAGTCATTTCAGAGTTTAACGATGTTCCGTTAGCTAGCCAATTGGCTGGTGCTTATTTCGAAATAGGATCTGATTTTGAATTAAGCGAAAAGCATTCGCTGTACTTTTGTTTACGGTATTCTTATGTTCAAGGTACACACTGGAAGACGCTTAGCACTCTTCACACAACGAAGTTAATTGCTGGATATAATTTTTAGCGGTGATGGCTGTGAACTATTATGGCCAGTTCAGATCTTCAACTTTAATGTCGAAAGTCTTTCCATCTGAGGTGACAATTAAATCAGCCAGATTTAGAAAACGCTGTGCCTTGGGTTTAACTATTGGCAAATTGGTATTTCTCACCACTATGAATTTCCCTGGTTCAATTAGATTCCTCAGTGCGCCTGACTCACAGATAACTATGGTGTCCTTATCAATTTGCTCCAGAAACAACGTGAAAGCTTTTTCCAGATAGGCTTCTTCAGCCTGACAATAAAAAACCTTTGAAGCGCCAGCTCTTAACATGCGTGAGGTGTCTTTGGTACTTGTGCTGTTGCGTTCTTCTTTTAGTGAGTACGTGCGTTCTTCACCTTCGTGAAAGTGGTTGGTAACCTTTAATCCAACAAGCTTGTGTTGTTTCGAAAAGTAATTGATGCACTGACAGACAAATTCTGTTTTACCAACATTTCTGCCAGTTCCGGC
>JBFHES010000380.1:0-3070 GCA_041584015.1 Bacteroidales bacterium | reverse complement strand
CCATATGAATTGCTATTGTATTGTTAATTAAATATGTTCTTAATCTGAAAATGGAAATCAATTTGCTTAAATAATACATTTTTTAATGAGTAGCTAAAGTATAAGTGATTTACAAAGTAGGCATCTAACATTCTGTCTTCACTCGAAGTATTGTCGAAATATTGCTTGCCAACACGCTTGCTAATAAAACTTACCTTAAGATCTTTTACTGGTGTAAAGCTAATCTTGCTGGTGCCCACAAATTCTGGCGAATAACTAATATTAGTCTCACCATGTTCTTTGCCAAGAAAGTGCTCGCTCCAATCAGTACCATAATAAGTAGAATATTCTACAAAGTTTTTGATTCTGTTTTTACTAAGGCTTACGCTTGCTTCCCAAACCAGTTGGTCAATAATTTTCCATCCACTCATTACCTCAACGCCCATACGGTAGCTTTCAGGAACGTTTGTCATAATGTCGTAACCAACATCACTTTTCTCACCGGTTAGCACCAATTGGTCTTTGTAATCCATGTAATATAGGTTAAGGCCAATTGCAGCTTTCGGACTTCGTAGTTTGTATCCAAATTCGTAATCGCTTAAGCGTTCTGGTTTTGGGGCTGCTTCCGGATCGCCAATTGCTTCTTTTATGTTGGCTCTGGTTGGCTCTCTATTTGCAATGCTATAGGATAAGAATGCAGATTGACGATCATTAATTTTATAGTTAACACCTACTTTAGGATTAAAGAAACTGTAATCATTTTCCTGTTCCAATTGCTTAAAATCATCGTCTACACCGCTCATCTGATAGTTTATGTTTCGGTACTGTAAATCAACAAAAGCAGATAGATTATTCAATAATGAATAATTGAATTTTGAGAAAACACTGTACTCTGTTTTTAAGCCATTATTGCGGTACCACTCATAATTATTGGCAGTTCCGTTGTTTATTTCCATCCAGGTGATGTTTCCAAAGTGGTCACCATCGTATTGGTTCCACGCACCTCCAAAGGTTGCATGTAATTTATTTTTGCGATAGTCGATGTTCGCTGATGCACCATAGAAGCTGTTGTCGATCCATTTTTGACGAACAAGGTCGGTCTCTGTTATTGTATCTTGATTAACCACCATAAATGGTTGCATCATATAATCTTCAAAGCTTTCATCATCCTTGTACTGTTCGTAATAACCATTACCACCAGTATAATGAGCAGCAGTATTCAGGCTTAAATGATTACCAAGTTCTAACGAATACAAAAGCTGATAATGTGTTTGCTTATAATTGTCTGTTTGTCCTTCGTAGTATTTTTCATTGCCATCAGCATCTGTGTATACTCCGGCCGGATTGTAATTTCTAATACTGTCTAACATATCGGCTGGTACTCCCCACCAGGTAATTCCAGTTCTCTGATCACCATGAATAATATTTGCTTTTAGCAATGAATTTTTTCCATAATAACTGGTTGAAACAAAAAGTGATTTATGATCGGAGAAACCATGTTGAATGTAAGAGCCTGCATCCAGGTCGGAGTAGCGTGCGTCTACCGAGAATTTATCGTTTATTAAGCCCGTACCAAAACTTATTGAGTTTTTAAAGGTATTGAAAGAGCCAAAGCTACTACTTAGCTCTGCATAGGGCTTTTTATTCAATTTGGTAGTTTGTAAATTAATGCTTCCACCGAAAGCTGCAGCACCATTCGATGATGTTCCAACTCCTCGTTGTATTTGAATGTGGTCAACTGAGTTAGAGAAATCGGGCATGTTCACCCAAAAAACTCCGTGAGATTCTGCATCGTTTAACGGAATTCCATTTACGGTTACATTTATTCTGGATGCATCGGTTCCGCGCAATCTAAAACTGGTATAACCCATACCAATCCCGGTTTCAGAACTTTCCACTAAACCCGGAGTTAAAGATAGAAGAAAGGGAATGTCTTCGCCAATGTTGTTTTCGCGAATTTGTTTTTTGTTAAGCTGAGTGTAGCTAACCGGCATACTTTCATCGGCTGCTGTAGCCTGAATAATCACCTCATCAGTAATAAGGGTATTTCTTTTAAGCTGTATTTCGAGCTCTACATTTTTTACAAGCGATACTTTTTTTGTATACTTCTCATATCCAATAAAACTTATCTCAAGATGTACCATGCCCGGTTTTAAATTCTTGAGAATAAATGCTCCATTATTATCCGTTGATGTTCCGGAGAAACTGTTTTCAATTATAACATTTGCTCCTGGAAGCATGTTACCATCTATATCGGTAACTGTTCCTTTAATGCTGAATTGCGCAAATAGCGAAATGGCAATCAATTGCATCAATAAAATTAAACTTGTTCTTTTCATTTCAAACTGTTTTAAAAATTATAAAAATGTTGAAATGAGGTTGATCGTCAATGGTTATCCCTACGACGGCATTACCCGCATCAGGTTCATTGGGTTTGATCTCAGCCTGTACTAGTAAGGCACCCCATCCGCGCACAAAATTACTATTAAAAGTTTGTTGCGCAAACAGAAATAAAAAAACCGGCACATGGCCGGTTCAATTCTAAATATATAGTGTGTTACTTATTACTTCTTTACTTTAAGAACATCGGTAATGGCCTTCTCAAAAGTTTCTTTTGGTAAAGCACCTTTAGCCATCTGAGGTTGTCCTTCTTTGGGTACGAATAAAATTGCTGGAATAGACTGAGTTTGGAAAACCTGAGCCAATTCTTTCTCATCATCCACATCTACTTTATAAATAATAATCTTGCCTTCGTACTCCTTTTGAAGTTCTTCTAAAATTGGAGCTATCATTTTACAAGGTCCGCACCAGTCGGCATAAAAGTCTATGATGGCAGGCAGTTCGCCCTCGTATTTCCACTCGGTGTTTTTTTCGTAATCGAACACCTTGGTTTTAAACGTTGCTGATGTGAGATTCTCAAGATCCCCCTTAACAGGTTCACCAGCAAAAGTATTGTTTTGTACAAGCACAACGGAAAGTACAAGTAGTGATATGGTAATGAGTGTTTTTTTCATAATAATTGCGTTTTTTTTAAATTGCTAAGGCAAAGCACGGAACTTCGCCTTAGCATAACCTAACCTAACCATGAATT
>JBFHES010000379.1:0-3101 GCA_041584015.1 Bacteroidales bacterium | reverse complement strand
TGCCGTTTATGAGGGAAGTAAGAGGCGTACATTTGTGCTGAAAGATCGATATTTAGCTTTCGTTCATTCATAAGTATGCCAATTGCGGCTGATGTAAAGGCTTTGGAGATGCTGGCGATACGGTATCGGGTTTTTGCCGGATCAGCCTTTACTTCATGCTCCAAGCTTTCGTAACCAAAACCTTTTGAATAAATAGTCTTACCATCAATTGATGCTGTAACACATAAACCAACCGTTTGACTTTCTTCTTTAAGATTTTTAATATAACGGGTTGCATTTTTTAACCCACGCTGAGCAAAGGAAAACTGAACAAATAATGCTGCAATAAGCAATAAGACAATCTTTAATTTTGTATTCATACCTGCATATTTAGTTTACTCGTGCAAAATATTTTTGAGCATTTATAGTATCTCCGAGACTTTGGTAAGTTACACCTATATTAATTAGCACTTGTTTGTCGTTTCTGTTAAATTGTTCAGCACGCTTAAAACTCGACAGTGCATTTTCATAATCATTCTGGAATCCGTAGACCAAACCAAGATTATTGAGGGCATCAAAGTTTGTTGGATCTATTACGGTGGCCTTGGTTAGGTATTTAATTGCATTTTTTGAATCGTTTTTCTCTTTGCCATACCAAGTGCCCAAAAGATAGTTTACCTTAAAGTTTTTATCGTAGTAGGAATTTACCTTTTCGAAAAACTCAATGCGCTCGTCAACTGTTTTTAGTGCTTTGGCAACAGTCTCAATGTTTAAGTACACGTCCCGCATAAGTGGTTTTACGCGTAAGGCTTCCAAATAATAATGTGTTGTAGAATCAACATTTCTGTCGTATTCAAAGTAGGCATTGCCTAGCAACAGCATTGCATTTGCATATCTTGGATGTATATCAATTGCTCGTCGTAAATAATACATCGATTCTTTTAACTTTTCCTTACGCTGTGCTTTGCTCTTAAATTCTTCGCCCTGATGATAGATGGCTTCGCCTAAAGCAATATTACATTTTGCACTATTAGGCGACGTTTTTATATCTGTTGAAAATAGTGTATAGCTATCTTTCCAGGCTGGATTACGCATGATTGTTTTAACTGAAAATGCTAGAATTATCAGAGCCAGAATCGGAAGGATTGTGACGTTAAATTGCTTCTCAGATTGAAATTTTGGTTGAACTTTCTCTATTACGAACCATGCTACGAGAATACATAAGGCCAATGATGAGATATAGATAAAGCGTTCGTTCATGAATACTCCAATTGGAAACAGCAGGTTGGAGACAATTGAAAGTGTGGCTAGAAAAAATAGGATTGACCAGGAATAAATGCTTTTGCTTTTTATTCCAATTAGTGCAATTACTATTAAGAGTGCATAAATAATGACGGGAACAAATGCTTTCGGATCACTCCATTGGATAATCTCTATATGGTATGGGTAATAATCGAATGTTAATGGATGCGGGAATACTAATAATTTAAGGTAAAGCCCCAGCGTATAAAATATGGTGGCATATTTTTCGGCAAAAGTCATTTCAATAAAGGGGTCATTCATTAGCTCTTGCTCAATGGCCTCGCCCGGCAGTCCCAGAACCAGTTGCCTTATAAGTAAGAAAAGTAAGGTGGGAATAACTAGTAGAAATGCGCCTTTCAGGACTTTCTTTATTGGTAAATCAAAAAAGTAATAGAGTGTCAGTGGTATGATAGCCAGAAATGTAATGGCATTTTCTTTACTCATTAATCCCAGAAAGAAAGTAATGAATGTATAGTAAATATATTTTCGGTCGCCCTGTTGCATGAACTTGATGGTGTACAGCATGGCCAGCAATGAGAATATGAATGTTAGTATTTCGTCGCGACCTTTTATGTTAGCCACGGCTTCGGTGTGCAGCGGATGTGCAAGGAAAAGAATGCTTGCCAGATAGGCAATGCTAAGGTACCATTTATTGGCTTTTTTACGAAACATGAGTTGCAAGACCAGATAAATAAGAAACCCATTGATGGCGTATAGTAGAATATTAATAAAGTGGCTTATGTGAGGATTGTCTCCAAACAGATCCTTCTCAATGGCAAATGTAATAAGTGATAAGGGTCTGTAACGGCCACCAACAACAATGTTCTTTTTAAAACCGTATTTGCCAGCAAACTGATCGGAAGAGAGAATATCGCCAATACCTGCCATTCCGTTTTGTGTATATTGATTTTGAACAATCACAAAGGTATCGTCCAAAGCATACTCATGAGGAATTGTATTGGCATACAGCACCATTGAGAACATTAGCATAGATAAAAACACAATCCAGTTTTGCTTAGATCGTTTTTTCTCTTCCAATTTCAAAGCTATGCTAAGTCGTTTCTTTTTAAAATCTTTAGTTGCCATATTAACTCATTCTAACATTGTTATAAGCTTGTAATGTGTCGCTATTTTTTGTTGGTTGAATCAGCGTTGCTGCCATGAGTGGAGTAAAAATGTTTGTCAAAGATAACGCTGGCGGTGTAACTCCAAAATTAAATAGTTGTGATTCTTTTCCAGTATTAGTAAAATGGGCAAGAGCAGTAAGAATACTCCTAAAATGGGGTTGAAATATAGCTTGACTATTAAGGAGTCGTACATCCAATGCACCTTGCAAGTTTTTTGTGTAGAATTTTGCAAGTGTATGGAATGAAAACAAATGATCTAAATTTATATATTTTCGAGGCACATAAATTTCATTTATGTGTAAGCATATTCCCGCCCAATTAAGCCTTTGAATTCCAGTGATGATCATACTTTCCTTTTGTTTCTGCGTTATATTAGCAGGTGCAGTTGCAACCAAAAATACCAAAAAAATAGTATATGCGAAAGGCTTTCTGTGTGAAACGATAACTGGTTTAATAAAAATAGAGTTAAATATAGTTTTAGTTAAAATAATAAAACCTCGAGGTCGTTAATTAAACTCATCCTCTTGTACTTTGAAATGAATCCGGGATTGATTGTAAATCAGCACCGGATTCTGTTTTTTTAGAGCTTACATTTGGGATAAAATCATCTGCTCTTGTTCTCTTTTACTCGAAAGAACTTGATTTCTCCATTTGGGACATCATCATT
The DNA here is from genome assembly GCA_041584015.1 of Bacteroidales bacterium. Classification (GTDB taxonomy): domain Bacteria; phylum Bacteroidota; class Bacteroidia; order Bacteroidales; family M50B96; genus JBFHES01. Next base: position 26 of record JBFHES010000379.1, on the reverse strand, counting down.
ATCTTTAGTCGCATAATCGTTAAAAT
>JBFHES010000378.1:0-3102 GCA_041584015.1 Bacteroidales bacterium | reverse complement strand
TTGTTTGATGATGACGACAAAGTAGCTTCACCTTCTTCAACTAAATCTAATCCAAGCTCAACTTCCTCATTAGCGTTTATCCCCTTGTTTAAGGTTTCCCCATCAGCCAATTTAGTTTGATCCTGCTCTCCTCCAAATTGGCTTTCCTGTTGTGCATTCTTTAGTGCCAAATTTGTATTTGTTTCCTTCCTATTCCAAGAATATATGGTTGTTTCTTCTTGATCCTTTTTTAAAGTTGTTGCTACAATTGATTCGTTAAATTCCAATAACAAACTACCGTTTATATCATTTGAAGCATAATTGTAAGTGTTACTATTTCTGGATGTAAGGCTGAAATCAACAATACTATTATTGCTGCTCTTCATATCATTTGCAGCAATTGTATTTATTCGATTCAATTCATTTTGCTCTCTAAGCTGATCAATTTGCAGGTGTGTATTAATTTCAGATCGAAGTTCGCTGGTCGCATTACTAGCAACCATTGATGTAAGAATTACACTGCTTGATACAACAATCCCAGCCACAGTTCTTAACCAGCCGGTACTTTTAAGAATAGTCCAAAACACCTTCTTCGAGAGACCGGAGGCAACGCCTTTCCAGCCCTGCGAAGCAGCTCCCATTTTGAATCCCGTAAGGTTCTGTTCAAAAAATTCATCTATATATTGATCTTCTTCTCTCATTCTAAAACTCCTAATTAAACAACTACCTTTAGGATACTTCTATACTGCTCATGATCCTCCATCCTTAACTGTTCAAGTCCTTTTTTATATAATATTTGCTTTAAATATTTTCGCGCCTTTTTCAACTGCGATTTACTGGTATTTACAGAAATCATAAGTAGCTCAGCTATCTCTTTATGACTATGTTTCTCGAATACATACAAGTTAAAAACTGTTTTGTATCCTGCAGGTAGCTCTTGAAGCAGCTCAATTATTTCATCCTTGCTCAAGTTAAGCCTTCCAATCACCTCCTCCGCATCAAGCAGTTTATCTGACAGCGGCACTACTAAGTTTTCATTTTCCCACTTTGCTAATTCCTCATCGCCATGCGATAATCTGGATCTACTTTTCTTCTTTAAAAAATTGAGCGATGCATTGATGCAGATCATTTTTAACCATCCTTCGAAAGAACCTTTACCATTGTATTGGTCTAATTTTGTAAAGACTTTTATAAAACTCTCCTGAAGTACATCTTCCGTATCGTTATAAGATCCAATATACCTGAAACAGATTGCTCTCATTTCCTGAGAGAATTGCTCATACAAAAGTTTTCGGGCAATCTCCTCACCCCTTTTGCAAGCTTCAATTATTTCGTTCAGATTAGTCATCAAATAAATAGGTTCTATTTAAAAGACAATATACTCTTGAAAGGTTGCCTGAGAAAATGCAGATTTCTTCAAATAAAGTCATTCCCATGTGCTTTAGATCGTTGATTCTTCATTCTATCATCTTGAGAATTATATCTTTTAAGCTTCATCTGCAAAGCAATCATGTTTTCCAAATAGTTATTTCTTTTGTAGATAGATTCTGTTGTGCCTTCAAATAAATTAGTAATTATCAAATGTACTTTTAAACACTAAACATGGCAACTCCATCAGTACTTTGATAGTCTAATAAAAGTCATTTGTTTAACAATTATCTGGAGAGACTCCATAAATCTCTTTTAAAAAAAGAGAAATTGTTTACATTTGAATACTATTCATCAATTAATTAAACACGACTAAAAATGTTCAAAAATTTATTTTCAACTGTTTTAGTAGTTCTACTAACATTCACTGCCATTGCACAACCTGGCAGCAACGACAACAATTTTAATACGATAGATCAAGGTTTTGGATTTGGCGATGGTGTTGATTTGGGCTATGTAAATTCATCAAACATATTGCCCGATGGCAGCATCTTTATAGGGGGCTCCTTTACCACCTATAATGGTACCAGCGCTAACAGAGTTGCACTTTTAGATACAAATGGAAGAATAATACCCACGTTTAACTCGGGGTCTGGTGCCAATTCTTCAGTGTATTGTTCAGCAGTTCAAAATGATGGCAAGATTATCATTGCAGGAAGCTTCTCTTCTTACAATGGTACAAACATAACGCGTATTGCCCGCCTTAATATTGATGGAAGTTTAGATACCTCCTTCGATCCGGGACAGGGTCCAAATAGTTCTGTATATACTATTGAGATTCAAAGTAACGGTAAAATCCTTATCGGTGGTGAATTCACAAGTTTTAATGCAATTAGCAGTAACCACCTGGCACGCTTAAATACTGACGGTAGTGCCGACCTATCGTTTAATATTGGAACAGGTGCCGATAGTTGGGTACGTTCTATAAATCAATTAAGCAATGGCAGTATTATAATTGCCGGCTGGTTTTCAAGCTTTAATGGAACCAACCGTAACTATATAGCCAGAATTGACTCCACAGGAGCTATTGACACCAGTTTCGATAGTGGCGTTGGTGCTGACAACGAAATAGGTTTGTCGCTTATTCAAAGCGATGGAAAAATAATTGTTATTGGCGATTTTTCAACATTCAATGGCATTAGTAGAAATCGAATTGCTAGACTCAATGCCAATGGAACGTTGGATATGACCTTTAATCCGGGTACAGGTGCATTTGGAGGAATTGCTTCTGCCATTATTCAACCAAATGGAAGAATTCTAATTGGCGGAGGATTCAGTAGTTTTGACGGATCTAATTTTAAAGGTATGGCTCGATTACTTACTGGCGGAACCATCGACTCCAGCTTTCATCCGGGCGAGGGTTTAAATGAACCAATTAGAACGATGTCTTTGAATACCGATGGAAAAATAATTATCGGCGGCAATTTCACTTCATATAATCAAATTGGAAGAAATAAAGTAGCACGTATTCTTTATAATGGAACTTTTGACAATACCTTTAATACAGGAACCGGCGCTGATAATTGGTTACGCTCGATACACATACTGGATAATGGAGAAATCATTATTGCTGGCGACATGACAAATTTTAATGGGACTAGCAGAAATCACCTGGCGGGGCTCTACTCAAATGGTGCCATCAACACACTCTTCAACCCAGTATACGGGGCTAATGCCTCCATTCTTACAACTGCT
>JBFHES010000377.1:0-3106 GCA_041584015.1 Bacteroidales bacterium | reverse complement strand
TTATTATAATTGAATGCAAGTCAGTAAAAGAAAGTGGGTTTAACAAATTCAGCTCAGTTTCCAGACAAATAAAATCATATCACGATCTTGCAAAAAACAATGGGTATGTAATTTCAAAGCTACTATTAGTCGCTCCTGATTTCAGCGACGATTTTATAACTGATTGTGAGATTGATACAGAACTAAATCTTTCGCTACTAAAAGCATCATCTTTAGTTAAAATACTTGAGGCATTCAAGAATTCTAAGAAACATAAGCAGTTTCCTTATAAACTATTAATGAGAGACGTATTGATTAATGAAGAAAGAATAATAAAGGCAATCTCTAAATAGTTTTTTTTCAACTACTAGATCGGCGCATACGTATGCTTCTCATCTTAAACCAAACTGAACAAAACAAAAAAGCCATCCGAAATGGATGGCTTCTTGGTGGTCGGGGTGGCAGGAGTCGAACCTGCGACCTCCTGGTCCCAAACCAGGCGCGCTAACCGGGCTACGCTACACCCCGCGATTTTGTTTCTCTCTCACTAATCTCATTCCCAAAACGCGATGCAAAAGTAATGCTTGTTTTGACACTTCCAAAAGAAAAATGCATTTAATTTCAATAAAAATCATACTTGCTAGATTATCAAATAATTGGAAATAATCTTTTTTCCCATCCAGCGCTATGGCGCTTGTAATATACAATTGCATCTATTCAACTGCTCTTAAATATATTATTCGGTTTCTTTTAAATATTTAAAAACTATACTTTTGGCTTATAAAATTTAAGACTATAAAAATGGAAAGAGATACTCAAGTATTCGATATCATTAAAAAGGAATACAACCGCCAAAAGTTCGGCATTGAACTAATTGCTTCAGAGAACTTTGTAAGTGAGCAGGTAATGGAAGCCATGGGCTCATGCATGACCAACAAATATGCAGAAGGATATCCTGGCGCTCGTTATTATGGTGGTTGCCAACATGTGGATGAAACCGAAACTTTAGCTATTGAACGTTTAAAGCAATTGTACAATGCTGAGTTTGCTAATGTGCAGCCACATTCTGGTGCGCAGGCAAATGCTGCTGTTTTTGCAATGGTGCTTAAGCCTGGCGATACTTTTATGGGACTAGACCTTTCGCATGGTGGTCACCTCTCCCATGGCTCTCCGGTTAACTTTTCAGGTATGTGGTACAAGGCTGTTGCTTATGGCGTAAAAGAAGAAACCGGAATGGTTGATTACGACATGATGGAAGAAGTTGCCCTACGCGAAAAGCCAAAAATGATTGTAGGTGGTGCTTCGGCTTATTCACGCGAGTGGGACTACAAACGCATGCGCGAGATTGCGGATAAAATTGGTGCTATCTTAATGGTTGATATGGCTCATCCTGCAGGACTGATTGCTGCCGGTTTATTAAACAACCCTGTTGAACATGCACATATTGTAACCTCAACTACACATAAAACTTTACGCGGACCACGAGGGGGCATCATCATCTTAGGAAAAGATTTTGAGAACCCATGGGGAAAAGCAACCAAGAAAGGTGTTGTAAGAAAAATGTCGAGCTTAATTAACTCAGCTGTATTCCCGGGAATGCAGGGCGGACCATTAGAGCACGTAATTGCTTCTAAGGCAGTTGCATTTGGCGAAGCTTTAGATCCATCATATAAAGTATATCAGGCGCAAGTAATGAAGAACGCTGCTGTTATGGCTGAGGCTTTCATGAACAAAGGCTATAAGGTAATTTCAGGTGGAACAGATAACCACTCAATGTTAATTGACCTAAGAACTAAGTTCCCTGATATAACAGGTAAGATAGTTGAAAACACTTTGGTGAAGGCTGATATTACTGTTAACAAGAATATGGTTCCGTTCGATTCTCGTTCACCGTTCCAGACTTCTGGTTTAAGAGTTGGAACTCCTGCAATTACAACTCGTGGTTTAAAAGAAGAGCACATGGCACCAATCGTAGATATGATTGATCAAGTGATTGCAAACTATGAAGACGAGGCATTAATTGCTAAGGTAATGGGTAACGTTAACGAGATGATGAAAGACTTTCCAATATTTGCTTGGTAAGCGAAAAGGAAGTAAATTAGAATTTTATTATAAACATAATTGAGGAAACTCACAGTTTACATTTTAAGGGGCACGTCGCCCCTTTTTTTGTGAAACAAGCTTTGCAAAAGGCTTTGCATTTCGGGAAAGCTATGCTGAATGAATCCCGATGAGCGCAGCGATTCGGGATCTATGGAACTTCTTTTCTTCACTACCCTGCGAGCCTTAGCGTAATAAAATGCTTTATCGGTTCACATTTAAGCTGAACGACTCATTAAATATCCTCCGGAATTGAAACGCTCGCAGGGTTTATGTTAAAACTAAGATTAACCATTTATTCTTATCTTAGCAAGAACTAATTCAACTTGTTATGAAACTACCAATATTTGCTTTAGCTCTAATTATTTCAATAAACTCTGTTGCACAAACTGGGCATCTACAAGAAATTTATACCGCTGCTCCCTTTCTTAACATTAACCAAAATGCTCGGATTAATGGCTTTGGTGAGATTGGTGTGGTAGCTCCATCCTTTTACAACGAAGCTGGCATTATGGAAAATCCTGGCTTGCTATCAAAGCATGGAGCCTGTACCGGAGCTAACCTCTCATACCAACCATATATGCCGAAACTTATTGACAACGCCTATATGTTTCAGGCAAATTTTCATTATTCTATAAATGCTAAAAATAGCATTGCGTATAACTACAGACACTACACCCTGGGTGAGGTATATATTCTGGGATCTTTCACACCTAACGAGATTAAAGAATTTGCACACCAACTAAGCTACTCTCATGTATTTAACGAACATATTTCGGCAGGAATCTCCAGCAAGCTGTTAACAAGTGACATATTTGGCAGTGCTTATATTGATGGCATACAGCACAAAGCTATAAGCACATTTACCCTAAGCATGGGAACTGCCTATAACAACCATATCAATCTGGCAGCTAACACGAACCTAAATTATCAATTGGGGGCATCGATTAATAATTTTGGATCTAAGTTAGATTATGGACTAGAAGATGTATTTCTTCCGACAACAATAAACCTGGGCATACTACTT
>JBFHES010000376.1:0-3122 GCA_041584015.1 Bacteroidales bacterium | reverse complement strand
GCAACCACAATTCCTATAATATTAAGCAGAAATCCGGTTCTAACCATTTCCTTGATTTTTAAATGTCCGGTACCAAATACGATGGCGTTCGGAGGAGTTGCAACAGGCAACATAAAAGCCAATGAAGCAGCCAGTGTAGCTGGGATCATTAATAAGAGTGGATTGATTTTAATGGTCATTGCCAAACCTGCAATTATTGGTAACAGCATTTCTGTTGTGGCTGTATTTGATGTAAGCTCCGTTAAGAACGACATCATGGATACTATACCTAAAGTAAGGAACATGGGATGTACATCGGCCAAACCAGCCAATTGTTCTCCAAACCAAACAGACAAGCCCGACTCAACAAAGCCTTTAGCCAAAGCAAATCCTCCTCCGAATAGCAAAACAATGTGCCATGGAATTCGTGATGCGGTTTGCCAATCTAACAAACGCATGCCCTTCTCTTGTCTAGATGGAATCACAAAAAGAATCAAACCTATAAATATGGCAACGGTTCCATCGTTAACGTATGCTGGAGTATTGAGCAATTGCGCCCAGCCCTTTACCTGAAAAGAGCCAATTTCTATTCCACTCCTAAAAATCCACAGAAAGGCCAACGCACAAAACAGCACCAATACAATACTTTCCTCAATTGAAACTTTACCCAATTGTTTGTATTCTTCTCTAAAATCATCACGCCCAATTGCGCGCCATCGTTGTTTTGGTTTATACATTAAATGCAGGAGCAGCCAGGCTATTATGAATAATATGATTGTAACAGGCAGCGCAAAGATGAACCAATCTGCAAACGAGATATCCGGAATTTCAGGAAATATTATACTGATGATCCGGGCAAACGACAAATTAGGTGGTGTACCTACCAAAGTAGCAATACCACCAATGGAAGCAGAATAGGCAATTCCGAGAAGCAGCCCAATTGAGTATTTGCCAACGTTTGGTTTTCCGAGCGTTTCTTCAAGTTTATAGATAATCGACATGGCGATGGGTACCATCATCATAGCAGTTGCTGTGTTCGACATCCACATAGAAAGAAAAGCTGTGGCCAGCATGAAGCCCATAAGTATGCGCCCCGGACTAATGCCAAATACAATGAGAATCTTTATGGCAATGCGCTTGTGCAAATTCCAGCGTTCCATGGCCAATGCCATCATAAAGCCACCAATAAATAAAAATATGAGATGATTGAAATACATGGCCGAAATAGTCTTTCCGTCCACAATGCCAAACAATGGAAATAAAGCCACTGGAATCAGTGCTGTTGCAGCGAGAGGAATAGCTTCGGTAATCCACCAAAACGCCATCAACAGAGCAATTGCCAGGGTGTAGGTAATCTGCGGATTCTCCGGATCGAGATCAACAAACAGGATTATTCCTAAACTAATTAGGGGTGCAATAAGCAGTGCAATATTCTGTATTTTTGAATTCTTCTGTCGGGATTCCTTTGCCATAGTTGTGATTAATGCAGCTAAAGTTATGAAAAAAATAACAAGCATATTCATACAGCGTTTAGCATAATCTGCTACATTAGCATCCGAAAAACTGAAATTATGTATAAATCGCTTCTATTAGTTCTGTTTGTTTGTTGCATGACGCTACTAACAAATGCACAGCATGGAAAGACACCTGTTTACGACATTAATGCCAATGGCATGCAACAGCTTGAAATGGCAATTAAAGAAGCCGCAGATAACGGCAAACATGTGTTGGTAAAGATTGGATACAATCAATGCCCTTGGTGTATCGAGCTAAATAAATTTGTTCAGGCAGATGAAAAAATTGATTCTTTAATGAAAGCTGATTATGTTTTTGTGAAGATTAACTACAGCAAAGAAAACCGGAACTATGATGTGATGGACAAGCTTGATTTCCCACAACGATTTGGGTTTCCTGTACTGGTTGTGCTTAACGATAGAGGAAAAAGAATCCATACGCAAAACAGCCTTTATCTTGAGAAAGACAAATCATACGATGCTAAGCGAATCATTAATTTCCTGAAAGCCTGGAATAAAAAAGCACTATCGCCTGAGAGCTACAAAAGACGCTAATTCGCTGTTTATTTATCCTTCAGCAAATTGCCTGTTTGGTCGTACTTAACTTCGTGCTTCCCGTTTGTTCCGGTCAGCACAAATGTGGTATAGCTATTATCTGTAGGACGCTCCGTTAAAGTCTCATATTTAATTGGTATGGCTACTCGCCCGTCCTGATCAATGGCGCCATGCTTGCCTCCTATTGTAACGCCAATCAAATAAGTCAATTTAAAAAAGCTGTCGTAATCAGCTTCGGTAATCAGCTTAGCTTTCTCTAGATCATACAAAGCGTATTTCCCATCCTGCATCACTCCAACCCTATTGTTAAAACCCATTTCGGGAATCCAATAAAGTAACTCTCCTTGAATAGGCTCAACCACTTCTGTTCCCTCAAAATCTATTAAGCCATACTTACCACTTTTCTGAACAATGGCCTGATTACGTATCTGGTGTTTAAAAGTAATGGCGTCATATGCATTAGAAATTTCTTCTCCTGTATTACTATCAATCATATAAGACGCACCTCCTCTGCTGCCAACAATAAATCGATTATTGTTCCATCCCTTTATCCTCAGGTCGTCATAAATAAATGGGGTTAATTCTGTCAGATCTTCCTTTATCAATACATTCTTGCCATTTCTTTTTGCTGTCACCAAAAGTTCGGGCATTTTATAAAGTGCACCTAAGTCAATTTTTGAATAAATACTGCTAATAATCTTGCCGCTTAATGGATCGATAAAATAATAGCCGGTACTGTCTACTTTTACTAAGCCAAGCGGATGCATCCACAAGTAATCTTTAGAAAATGGCAAAAGCACTTCGCTGTTACGCCCAAGTATGCCAAATTCGCCATTATGCTTAATAAGCGCATATTGCGGATGCACATATCCAACATGATCGTACTGCTCCTCATCTTTGATAAAAAAATCAGTATCTACAATACCTCTTACATAACGGTATGACTTATTGTGGAGAAACCATTTGTATCTATTAACGGTAACCTGCCGACCAGTTTTGTACTTGGGAGCACCTGAATTATATCTCTTAATCTGAATTGAATCACCATCTGGTCCTATACTTTTATTCTTATTG
>JBFHES010000375.1:0-3123 GCA_041584015.1 Bacteroidales bacterium | reverse complement strand
TGTTTAAGTTGTTGTAGTTGGCGAGTTGGTAAAGTTGTTAGCTTGTTAGATTATTAGATAGTTAGATTGTTAGGTCGTTAGATTGTTAGGTCGTTAGTTTGTTAGATTGGCGAGCTGGTTAAGTCATGGAGTTGCTGAGTTGTGTTTCGCAGGTATTAGAAACCTTCTTCTAAAAAATAAACCCAACAGTTACAATTTTATCCATAACCATTTTCGATAATTTTCATTCAATGAATAATGTTGGCGAGTTGTTGTAGTTGTTGAGTTGGCGAGTTGGGAAGTTGGCGAGATGCAGGTATCCGCCCGAGCAAATACTTATTCCTGAAGCAAACTTTTATCAATAAATTGCGGCAAAAGTTCTTTGAAATTTTCGGCGGGTGTAATGTGGATGTTTTCCATGACGTACTTTAGCCATTTTTGCGGATCAATGTCAAGTTTCTTGCAAGTTCCAAAGAAGCTGTAGAACATTGCGATATTTCTGGCAGCATCATGTGATCCGGCAAACAAATAGTTCTTACGTCCCAGAGCCAGAGGGCGAATAGAGTTCTCAACCAGATTGCTGTCTATCTCCAGCATTCCGTTGGTAAGATAGTTCTGCAGGCTTGTCCAGCGATTTTTGCAATATTCAAAAGCTTTGCCCAGAGGACTTCTTGGTATTACAGATCCTTTGTGCTTGTTAATGTATGCTCCAATTTCGTTAATTACAGGCAGAGCTTTTTCCAGCCGCAGAGCATGCCGTTGCTCATGGGATAGATTTTGTTCCCGTGCAATAGCCTCAATGGCATAGAGAAGCTGAATGAGGCTTAGCACGTGCGAAGCTCGTTCCTGATCGTTCTTCAGTGCGGCATCAAAATACCGTCTGGCATGTGCCCAGCATGATAAATGAGTTAGTCCTGCTTTTTTTGCCAAAAAGGTATAGCCACTATAACCGTCGGTTTGAACAAATCCACGGAACGAACTCAAGTCGTCGATGGGGCCATTGGCCGATCGGCTCTTGTAGTACTCAAACAGCACGCTTTTTGACAATGGGGCATACCGAACCCACATGTACCCCTGGTGACACGTTCCTTTTTTGTTGCGATCCTGCACTTTTATTGGTGATTCATCGATCATCTGATAAATTTCCCTGAAAACATGTAATCGATGTACCACGTATAAAGGTCGCAATAAATTGGCTCCAAGTTTTATCCATGATTCCAGCGTGGAGTCCGGAATGGTAACTCCCATTTGGATGAGCATCTGGCGGGTGCGGTAAATCGGTAAGTGGTAGAGGTATTTATTGGTAAAGATCATTCCCAGTAGATTGGCACTAGCGATGCATTTATGAAGAGGTCTGTTTAAAGGAGCAATTACTTGCTTTTGATCGGCTTTCTCGTCCTCTTTGGTAATAAACTTGTAACGGATGTAATGGTTCTTAAACAATTTTGCAGGTGTATAATCCAGCTCCTCAGTGACTTCCTGACCAATACATATCATACCTGTAGTGTCTTGCTCCGGCTCTAAAACAATCTCATTAACAGGCAAGTGATCAGGCAGTTGCATACGGCCAGGATGTTCTTTTCTGACTTTCCTGCGTTCATACTCAACACGGATCTTTTCCTGCTCTTCTTTAACAGCTTTGGAAACAGCAGCAACCTCCTCTTCGAAAGACAATGTAAGTTGATCGGGATGAACCTGAGGAATGAAGCGTTCTCGTTTGGAACCGAATATTAAACGACGCATCTGATCATTCTGAAAAGCAAGATGTTCTACATCCTGCGTAAGCTTTTGTATAGAAGAGTCTTTTTCTGAAATAACAGCTTCTTTCTCCAAAAGATCCGCTTTCAGAGCCGCTATCTTGGCCTCCAGTTGAGCAGTATTTTGGCTATGTGAAATGTGCTGTTTTTTCATACACAAATATAATATTAAATATTTGACTGACAAATATTTAAACCTATATTTTACAGTTATTTAACAACAAAAATCAGCTGATTTTAAATCGCTTTTTTCGTTTCAAATTTTTAAAGGAAAGACCTTCCAAAATCATCATCAACTCTTCCCGGGTAATGAGTCGTGATGGTGTTGTTTTATCCTGGTCTTCTAAAAAATATCTACCTCGCTCCAGACGTTTGTAAAACAAGGCAAAACCATCTCCGTCCCAAAATAACAGCTTTATATGTGTTCCGGTGCGATTTATAAAAATGAAAACGGAACCACTGACAGGATCCTGCTTCAATATATTGCGCACGATTCCGGCCAGTCCATCAAAGCCATTACGCATATCAACAGGCTTGCAGCACAAATAGTACTGCAAGTTTGCACTCAGCCCAATCATGAGCTAGTAAATTTTCAGGCTCATGCCGTTCGGAAAAGTAAGGCTCATTTGCGGCAATCGCTCATCCTGTAGCGATGAAACTGCCGTTGTTGCCGAAGATTCTGTTGAGGCGAAAGAATCAACCTGTGCATTCTGAAGACCGAATGAGTTAAGGTCAATAAATTTCAGGCTGGTGTCGCTTTCTGTTTTTTGAGTCTTTTCAAGGGCTTTGTATTTACCTACCCAGTATTGCATTTTCGAGCGTGTTACTCCAATTTGTTTGGCGTAACTTCCTATAGTTTGGCCGCTTTCCTGCTGTAGAACCACATGCTCAAACATGCTTCGGTTTAAGGATTTTCTGCGTTTCATGATTTTTTGAGGCAAAAATAACAGTCATTGGAATGGCAGGAAACATGGGTTTGGTGGGGTGGATACATACAACTGGTCAATTATTAAAGCGTAAAGAACCTGCACCTGAGCGAATGTTTCATTACAAGGAATATGAGATTGTTGTAAAAGTCAAAAAGATGCCCAAAAAAGAAAGGTCTGGGATAAGTTATGTAAGTAGAACTATTACCTGTACCAATAGGTTATCGGGTAAGTTGCAGTGGGAGAAAAGTATAGTGTCGGAATCTTCAAGTACGTCTTATGTTTCATATATTATAAGAAATTCATTGTGGTTGGATGTGGGAGAAGAAAACTTTGGTGTAATAAATATTAAAACAGGCAAGGTGAAGCGAGCCCCATATAATAACATAGGGTATTATAATCTACTTTATGCTTCAAAGCATGGTTTTGTTAGATGGACAGAGGATGATAGAATTGAGTAT
>JBFHES010000374.1:0-3166 GCA_041584015.1 Bacteroidales bacterium | reverse complement strand
GTTTAAATAGAGCTCCGACAAGCGGATCATCGGCCATGCGTAAGTTACGAGCTTTGTATAACCATCACCCCAGGAATCCATATGATTAATCTTCTTCAGTGAATATCCGGTAATTAGATTATCGTTGCTTTCATTCTTTTTTCCATGGGTTTCGCCATAACGCATCTTAAGCTCAAATTTCTCCGACCAGGTTCTGTTAATACCTCTATCAAATCCTATGGATGCATAAAAGCGAGGCTCACGTTGTAAGTGCAGTTTCATGGTGGCTTCGCCTGATTTTGCGTGATATCGATCAGCATCGGGAATAGTGGTTACGTCAAAGCGTTGATCGTAATCAAAGCTATTATCCTCAATTAATGGCAAACCATTTTTGGTGTAATACAGCTCAACCATTCTCATGGATGGAGATATCCACTGCCAAGCCGCCTCGTTATTCGAAGCAGTTGGATGTTTCATTAAACAGCCGGCTTGCATGCTCCACCACTCGTCGTTCAATGGATCGGAATGCCCCCAAATAAGTTCATCATTCCATTTGTCCGTCATCATGAATCGATAGTTGTACAAGGACTGAACCTCCTCAACTAAAATATCAACAGAATCGGCTACCAGCTCAGCATCAGTAAATTCATATAATCTCAACCCCGCGCTTTCTGCCAGATCAATTGCTTCCTTTGAAGCATCTGCGGCCAATCTCCATTTCTCAGCATCGTACTGTAAATTGAAAAGATGCTCACCATCATTTCCGGTGAAGGTGCCATAATATTCGGCATTTCCATTAAATAGTGGACTTGCAGCAAAAAGCAATACTCGGGATTTTAAACCAGCGGCTATTACTTTATCAGCACGACCCAGATCATTCACTGAAACCGCCCGCAACGGAAGCTTTTCCATTGATGCATCAATTGTATTTACAATGTACTCAAAGCATTCATCAACCGTATTTCTTTTTACACGTACTTCCTCAACCGATGCAGAAATTGGAATGTTCACATCAACAATTGGGATTGGTCCGTAAGTAGCAACCAGCATAAAATGATAATATGCTTTCAGAAACTGCGCTTCTGCACTCCATTGCATTTTTTCTTCTTCAGTCATGTCCACAACCAAATGAATATTCTCGATAAGAATATTGCAATCGCGAATTCCCTTGTATAAAGATTCTACTCCGGATCCTGAAGCGCCATAACCCGACCAAAAGCTAAGCAAGGGACTTCCCGAGTTTTGCTGTCCACGTGTTAGGTTGACGCCTTGAACGCCATGCGCAATTGGAGCCGTAACTTCATCGCTTGCCATAACATAGCTGGAAAAAAGGGCATCGTAGCGCGGCAAGTAATGATAACATGTGGCCAGCGCCGTATAAGCTTTATCCTTTCGTTCAAATAACAAAGAAATTTCCTGCGTCTTGTCCGGTGTAATATCAAGGTAATCTTCACACCCTACACCTATGAGTACAAGAGCAATTAATAGGTAATTATATAATTTTTTCATGTTCTGCTCCTCCATTAAAAATTGAGATGAATACCAAAGTTGTACACTTTCTGTGTAGGATAACCCAAACCATTTCCGGCCATTTCCGGATCCCATAAATCAAATTCACTAAATGTCAATAAGTTCATGCCACTAAAGTATATCCTAACCGATGAGATGTATTTTTTCTGTATCAAGCCTTCAGGCAAGGTATAACCTATCTCAATAGTTTTCAGCCTTACAAAGCTGCCGTTACGCAACCACCAGGTTGATGGTTTTTGATTATTATCACTTGGAAGTGTTGAGAGTTTTGGCCAAAACGCATATGGGTCTGGATTATCTTCCGACCAATGGTTTTCAGCAATTACCTCCAGGGCGTTTCGTTCGTTTACAAATGGAGCTATTGATTCCGGTTGAATAAAAAATGACTGATTTGCAGATCCCTGCAGGAAGATGGACAAATCGAACGCTTTATAACCTGATGAAACTCCGAAACCATAAACTATCTCCGGAACTTCCGGAAAGCCTATTGGTACTATATCAGATTCATCAATTACTCCATCTTCATTAATATCAACATATTTAATATCACCTGCTCCATAATCGCTTCCAACCGTACCAAATTGCTGAGGTGAGTTTAAAGCTTCCTCTACATCAACAAACAAGCGCTCTGCAACATAACCATACATTTGATTAATTGGATTACCAATTCGACTCATGTGGGCATATGCATAGTTCGGTTCGCCGTTTTGCACCACCTCGTTTGTGGCATAAGTAAAATTGGCTCTTGATGACATCCACAACTTTGGTGAAAACACATAGTTAAAATCAAGCGATGCATCGATACCATGAGATGCCGCTTCGCCAATATTTCCCCATACTTCGGAGGTCGACCCCATTGTCTCTGGAAGATATTCGCGTTGCATGTATATTTTCGTACGTTGTTCGGTGAAGTAATCAAGCTGGAGTGTAAACATATCGTACAAGCCTAACTCAACACCGTAATTTGTCTTCTTAGCCACTTCCCATGACACCAAAGGATTTGCATAGGTATTAACAATATAACCTGGATAGGCGTTTGAGAAATCAGATCCAAAAGAATATCCTCTACCCCAATCGGCTAAATTCACATCGGAGAGATAGAAGAAGCGATTGCTGGCATCAGAGATATTGTCTCTACCAACAAAGCCAAATGTATACTTCAATTTAAGCAAGTTAATTTTATCAGATAAACCTTCGAAGAACTTTTCATTTGAAACAATCCATCCAGCCCCGGCGGAAGGGAAAAAGCCATAGCGATGATCTTCTGCAAAGCGTTCCGATCCATTATAACCAAAATTTAGCTCGCTAAAATATCTGCTGTCGTAGGCATAGGTAGCTCTTCCCGATACCCCCTGATTTCGATATGGCAGTGTTGCTAAATAATCGTTCCCACTGGTATTTAGCGCCTCGCTTCGGTATAATACCACCAAACCACCCAAAGCATGCTTTTTCTTAAATGTTCTATCATACTGGGTGATCAACTCGAAATAAGTTTTGCTATCGGAATAACTGGATAATTCGAATTCATCAATATACTCTGTACCCTCTTGCAAGGGCGTTAGGCTAAAATTACCACCAAATATACTGGCATTATCTATTCCGTAGAGAAATGGTTTATAGTTTCTTGAGGTACCATTAAGGCTGTATGACTTAATAG
>JBFHES010000373.1:0-3181 GCA_041584015.1 Bacteroidales bacterium | reverse complement strand
ACTTGGCTATTTCTACAAAAAGCTTCAAGAGGTAAATCTTCCTGGCGGAACAGAATCTATTGCATCGTCGGGTTTAGGAGATTTGGCGCTATCGCTGCGTTATTCTCTCTTGAAAGGCAGCTTTGCTGACTACAAGCAGTTGGTGCTTTCTGCAGGCACAAGGCTACCAATAGGTGCATTCGAAGAAAGTAGCAACGGCATCACCATTCCAATATCTTTGCAACCATCATCAGGAGCATTCAAGATAAATACATCACTTTTCTTCTCACACAAAAGAAATGACAACCTACTAGGCTGGAATGCCTATTCATTTCTCGAATGGAGCGACCAGATTGAAAAGGGCTTCCTCGTTTATAATTATGGAAATTATTTCATGATACAAGGGTCAGTCATCTATTCAAAGTCTGCCAAATTTGTTGCGCTGCTGGGTGCTAAATTCGAATACAGAGCAAATGACTACCGAGAAAACCAAATTAAGATTCAATCAACAGGTAGTAAAGTAGTTTATATAAAGCCGCAATTACACTATAGGATGCACAATAATTTTCATTTAAGTACAAGCCTTGAACTGCCCATTTATAAATACGTCAATGGCTCTCAGCTCACCAACCTCTATGCTTTTCAGGTAGGAATTAGAAGAATTATTAATTTATAAAACAAACACGTTAAAAATAGACTAAATCATATGACGTATATTTGCGTTATAAAAACAATGACGTATATTTGCGACATAAATTTATTCTATGACCAAAGTTGAACTATTTGAAAAAGAACTTCAGGATACAGCTGCACTCTTTAAGGTGCTTGCACATCCTGCACGCTTAGCCATTCTCCGTTACCTTGCAGAAGCTAAGGTTTGCATTTCGGGTGATATTTCAGAAGAATTGCCGCTAAGTCGCACCACCGTTAATCAACACCTTAAAGAGCTTAAAGCACTTGAATTAATAAAAGGAGAGATTGAAGGAGTGAAAGTGAACTATTGTTTGAACATGACTAAAATAAAGGAGACCAAAGCGGTCTTTGATCGTTTCATTTTTGAATTAAACTGTTGTGATAACCAAAACTGTTAAACCATGAAAATATTAATACTATGCACGGGCAACACCTGTAGAAGCCAAATGGCTGAGGGATTTTTAAAAACATTCAACTCATCTCTTGAGGTTTATAGTGCAGGAACAAAATCAGAATCGAAAGTAAATCCGCATGCCGTAAAAGCCATGTGCGAAATTGGCATTGACATTAGCCAGGGAACTCCGGAGCCAGTTACCAAATACCTTAACGAAACATGGGACTATGTAATTACTGTATGTGATGGCGCCAAAGAAATATGCCCAATTTTCACCGGAGATGTGAAGCATCGCGTTCACATAGGATTTGACGATCCCGCAGCTGCCCGAGGAACACTTGAAGAAGTAATGCCTGTTTATCAGCGTGTACGTGATGAAATTAAAACCGATTTTAAGAAATTTTATTTAGAGCAAATCAAGCCTGCCCTGGCATAAGCATTTGCAATAATTCATTATAAATAATAAAGGAACTGAAATATGGATGCTAATAATTTAAAACTGATTGTTCAGGAAAAATATGGTGCTATTGCCAAGCAATCAAAAACACAAAACGAAACATCGTGTTGCGGCAGTACCGGTTGTTGTGGCGAGGTTGACTATACAATTTTCAGTGATGACTACACGCAAATAGAAGGTTATGCAGCCGATGCAGATCTTGGACTAGGCTGTGGATTGCCAACTGAATTTGCAGGTATAAAAAAAGGAGATGTGATTCTTGATTTAGGAAGCGGTGCCGGAAACGACTGCTTTGTAGCAAGAGCATTAACCGGAGAAACTGGTCGTGTTGTTGGTATCGACTTTACTGATGAAATGCTTAAAAAGGCAAATGAGCATGTTCAAAAGCTAAATTTAAAGAATGTTGAATTCATAAAAGGTGACATAGAAAACATGCCCCTTCCGGATAATGAATTTGATGTTATTGTAAGTAATTGTGTTTTGAATCTGGTTCCGGATAAGCAAAAAGCTTTTGCAGAAATGTACCGCACACTAAAAACAGGTGGTCACTTTTGCGTATCGGATGTGGTTATTGTAGGCGACTTGCCAGATGCCATTAAGAAGGATGCTGAAATGTACGCAGGATGTGTTTCAGGCGCTATTCAGAAAGAAGACTACCTCGCAGTAATTAGCAAGGTTGGCTTTTCAAATACAACTATTCACAAGGAAAAAGCCATCGAGATACCTGATGACATCTTACTCAATTACCTATCAGCGGAAAAACTAGCTGAATATAAAGCCAGCGGTTTAGGAATATTTAGTATTACTGTAAGCGCATATAAATAAATACAAAAATGAAGCAATTATCATTTCTCGATCGCTATCTGACATTATGGATATTTTTAGCGATGGCCATTGGTGTTGGGGCCGGACATTATTTTCCTGCAATTGCTGAGTATTGGAATTCTATGAGTTCGGGTACCACCAACATACCGATTGCAATCGGATTAATTGTTATGATGTATCCGCCACTGGCAAAGGTTCGCTACGAAGAACTAGGTGATGTTTTCCGAAATTTCAAGATATTAGGACTATCACTTGTTCAGAACTGGATAATCGGGCCGGTATTAATGTTTGGCTTAGCCATATTATTCCTTCAGGATTACCCGCATTACATGGCTGGATTAATTTTGATTGGATTGGCACGATGCATTGCAATGGTTATTGTTTGGAACGAACTAGCAAAAGGTGATACCGAATATGCTGCAGGATTGGTTGCATTCAACTCCATTTTTCAAGTGCTGTTTTTCTCGGTATACGCCTGGGTGTTTTTAACCGTACTTCCGGAATGGCTGGGTCTCCAATCCTTTGAGGTTGACATTACCATTGGTCAAATTGCCCAAAGTGTATTTATTTACCTGGGTATTCCTTTCATTGCCGGATTCCTTACACGTTACATCTTGATTAGGGTTAAAGACAAGGATTGGTATCACAATAAATTTATTCCTAAAATTAGTCCGCTTACGCTCATTGCCTTACTGTTTACAATTTTAGTGATGTTCTCACTTAAAGGTGAAGTTATTTTAAAACTGCCATTTGATGTATTACGAATAGCTGTTCCGCTCATCATCTACTTTGTTATAATGTTTTTAATCTCATTTTTCATGGGAAAAAAGATT
>JBFHES010000372.1:0-3183 GCA_041584015.1 Bacteroidales bacterium | reverse complement strand
TGCACCCCTACCTTCCGGACTTGGATCGTTAAAACTTACCGCATGAATGGTAAGTGTATCGCCGATGGCTAGCTGAGCATTTAAGCTAAATGTACCGATAAAGAATCCTAATAGTAAAACTGAAATTGTTTTGTAATTCATCTGTCAAATTTTTTGTGAAAATAAATAAATGCATTTACAGAAACACAGATAATTAGCATTAAATAGGGTTTTGGTTTAGGGGGGGATTAAGTAGTGCGGCACTATGGTAAATTTAAGAAATATCATCGTATGAAATAGGTTTTTATTTGGAGTCGGAAACGATGCGTCAGTAATTGAACAGCTATATTCTTTTCGAATACATTCCAAACCAAAAACATCCGATTAGAATTTTCTAATCGGATGTCTTTTTAAGCTCAGGGTTAGATATTCAGGCTATTCTTTTATTAGTTTACGATATTCTATTTGGTTATTTTGCTGTAAGCTGATGATGTAAATGCCAGATGCAAAATCACTTGTTTGAATTGTTGTGGTTTTGTTGAATTGTCCTTTTTTGGCAAGCTGACCAAGTGCATTCATTATTTCAAAATTTACGTTTCCTGAGTTTGCTGCATCTGAGATAACTAGCGCATCACCGAATGGAATTGGATAAACGCTAATAGTACTTTCGAAAATTGCTTGCTCCATACCCACGTTGCTAATTGCAGTGCAGCTTGTTGTGTCGGAGCATAAACCTGTTGTTATAATGGCTGCATAACTGCCAACGGCTGTAGCAGTGTAGCTTTGATCGGTTGCTCCAATTATTAGCGTATTGTTCTCATCGCAGTTGATCCATTGATACGCATCAGCCGATGTATTTACAGTGATTGTTGTTCCATCCAGGGTAATGCTTGTGTCAATTTCGGTAACATTCAGGTCAAGTTGGTAAATACTATCACAACCATTTATGGTGTTCAAACTGTCGGTAAACATACCGCTTGTGGTATAGTCAGTTCCACGCCAGTTGTAGCTTTCACCTTCACAAATATCAATCTCATCAATAAAATTATAGTTTGAATGTACGCTTAGGGTCAGCTGATAAATGCTGTCGCAACCCGTCGCTGTACTTAGTATGTCTTGGTAAACTCCAGCTGTACTAAGATATTGACCATGCCAGTTGTAGGTTTTTCCATTACAAATGCTGTGAACTTCATCGAATGAATAATTCGGATTTACAATTAAGCTAAGTTCATGTATGCTATCGCATCCACTTACAGACAAAAGGCTATCGCTGTAAGTTCCAGAAACTGCAAAGTTATTCCCATGCCACTGGTAAGTGTCGCCTTCGCAAATCATTGCCTCCTCCAGAATGA
Organism: Bacteroidales bacterium; assembly: GCA_041584015.1. GTDB lineage: Bacteria > Bacteroidota > Bacteroidia > Bacteroidales > M50B96 > JBFHES01. The sequence continues at coordinate 1,852 of JBFHES010000372.1, read as the reverse complement.
AATAGGAGCCGGAATTTATTATGAGTTCATAGATGCTGTCGCAGCCGTTTAACGTTGTAAGGCTATCGTAATAGATACCAGGGCTTGAATAGGTGTTTCCGTGCCAGTTAAAACTTTCGCCAGAGCAAATGCTTGCTTCATCGGTAAAAGTATACATTTCCACTTCAAGCGTAAGTTGGTAAATACTATCACATCCAGAGGAGGTGCTTAAACTATCAAAATATATTCCGGATGCCGAATAGTCATTTCCACGCCAGTTGTAAACTGATCCGTTACACATGCTGTGATCTGTTTCCACTAAGTAATTAGGTGCAACTTCGAGCGATAATTGATAAATGCTATCGCATCCATTAACGCTTAATAAACTATCGTAGTAAATACCTGAAGTGCTATAATCAACACCATGCCAATTGTACATTGCATCATTACAAATAGTCGCACTCTCTGCAATTTCGTAAAGCGGATTAACCTTTAAAACGAGCACGAAAATGCTGTCGTGTCCTGCAGCGGTAGTTAAGGAGTCGTAGTAGAAGTTTTGGGAACCATAGGTTCCTCCATGCCAGCTATAAGTTTCACCTTGGCAAATTGAAGCAGTATCCATAAAATTAACATTAATTCTTGCAAGGCGATTTCTTCCAATACCATCGTATGATGTGAATTTACCAACGATATGAATTCTTCCATTGTTTGAAATGGCTATGTCAGATACAATGTCAGAAGCGCCTATGGATGTGTCGAAGTAAATATCACACGAACCATCAATGTTAAGACGTGCAAGGTGAGAACAGCTTACTCCATTAAAGTTTGTAAAATCGCCACCAATCAGGATGCGTCCATCGGTCTGTAATTCCATGGTTCTAACATCGTCGTTAGCTCCACTTCCTGGATTAAAAGATGTATCCAAACTACCATCAGCATTTAATCGGGTAATATAATTGCTGGTAACAGTATTAAAGCTAGTAAACATTCCTGCAATCAGAATCTTGCCATCACTTTGCACGCATATGTCATAGAGGTTGCTGTTTGCACCGGTTCCCGGATCAAAAGTAGTATCCAGGCTTCCATCTGCATTAATTCGTGCAATTCGGTTTCGGGTAATACCGTTGTAGTTGGTGAAATTCCCACCAATCAGAATTTTACCATCAGTTTGAATTTCGACTGTTGTAATAGGGTAGTTAGCTCCCGTACCAATGTTAAATGTTGCATCTAAGGTTCCATCGGTGTTCAATCGTGCTATTCTCTTTGATGCAGTACTATTAAAACTAGAAAAATTACCTACAATTATAACTTTGCCATCGCTTTGTATTGCTATGTCGTTAACCGATTGATTTGCACCTGTGCCTATGTTATATGTTGGGTCAATAAAACCATCAGCATTTAAACGTGCCACTCTATTAACTGATGTTCCACTGTATTCTGTAAAATGACCACCTATAATTACCTTATTATCGTTTTGCACAGCAGTTGTAAGAATGGAGGCATTAGCCCCGTATACTGGGTTGAAGAGTGTGTTGATGGCACCATTTGAGTAGAGCCCCGCCAGGTGATTTCTGCTAGTACCATTAAAATTTGTCATGTCGCCAGCAATAATAATTTCTCCATTATCCAGTATGTGTATCGAGCGTAACCAATTATCAGCACCGGTTCCTGTATTAAAGGTATTGTCAAAAGTTCCATTATAAAGAATACGTGCTACTTTATTTCTTCCAATTTGATTATATGAAGTGAAATTACCGCCGATAATTATTTTTCCATCGGTATTCAAAGACATCGTTCTAATTGGTTCATTTAAACCCTCGCCCGGATGAAAGCTGGAGTCGATGGTTCCGCCAGTAAGTAATCGAGCCATACC
>JBFHES010000371.1:0-3186 GCA_041584015.1 Bacteroidales bacterium | reverse complement strand
ATGCCCATTCTTACAACACTAAAAGGTTGGAAATACGGCTTCAACTCGCCGTTTAAAGTGGATGTGTATTTTGTAAATACCAAACAGTTTTTGAATCTGCGCTGGGGGACGGCAAACCCCATTATGATGCGCGACCCCGAATTTGGCCCCATTCGAATACGTGCATTCGGGTCGTATTGCTTTCGTGTTGAACCCGACCCTACAAGGTTTATCCGTAATGTGGCGGGAACCGATGGGAATTTTACAACCGAAGGTGTAACAGAGCAATTGCGCAACTTTGTGATTACCAAATTCACCGACTATCTGGCCGAATCAAAAATCGCTGCACTTGACCTTGCGGCAAATCTCAACGAATTTTCGAGTGAACTCAACATTGCACTAAAAGACGATTTCTCGGAATATGGCATCGAGCTCACCAAGTTTTTAGTAGAAAACATATCGCTGCCCGAAGCAGTGGAAGAAGCGCTCGACAAACGCACAAGCATGGGCGTTATCGGCAACATGACCACTTATACACAAATGCAATTTGCCGATTCGCTCAAAGATGCAGCAAATAATCCGTCAGGTGGCGGCAATCTTGCCGGCGATGCCATGGGCGCGGGTATTGGTTTGGCGATGGCCGGAAAAATGGCGCAAGAAATGGTAAATCCACAGGGAGGACAAACTCAAAACCCTGTAGGTTTTAATCAGCAACAAGGCGTTCCACCTCCCATGCCGCCTCAGATAATGTTCCATGTTGCAGTGGGTGGTGTGCAACAAGGCCCGTTTCCGGTGGCACAACTGCAACAAATGGCACAGCAAGGGCAACTTACCCGCGATACATTAGTGTGGACAGCCGGAATGGCGGGCTGGGCAGCAGCCAATACGGTTCCCCAGTTGTCGCAATTGTTTGGCGCGGTTCCTCCACCATTATAATTTAATATGAATAGCATGACCCACCCTTCGACTTCGTTCAGGGTGACCATCAGAAAGAGGGAAGTCGAAGTCTGTTTTCTTTACTTAATGACATTAAATACCCATTAATATTAATCACTTAAAAAATTACACTATGGACGCAATTATTAAAAATTTCAAAGACATCATTACCAACAAGTATGCGCAGTTTAATGGCAGAGCCAACAAGACTGAATTTTGGCAGTATATACTTGTTTATTTTGTGGTAGGTGTAGCATTGTCGGTGCTAATGAACCTTTTGGGAGGAGTAAGCATATTGAGAATGATTGTTATGATTCTCTATATAATTGTTACACTGGCTTTGTTTATTCCTACGTTGGCAGTAGGCGTGCGCCGCATGCACGATATTGGTAAAGGAGGAGGCTGGATTTTTATCAATCTCATTCCTTTTATCGGTACAATCTGGTTTCTGGTGCTTGCCATTAAAGAAAGTGAGCCCGGCACAAATGAGTTTGAGAAATAATAAGCGGAATGACGTAAGAATACGAATATCTGCTCCTCTTTCTAAAGGGTTAAAAACCATTCTATTGGAGTCTTTCTTTTAACTCCGGGCTTAAGCCTGGGAGCTAAAAAAACACCCTTCATCCAGGCTTTAACATTTAATTTTCACTTAGGTAAAAAACAACAATTCATAAAAATTAACAGTATTCATTTTAAAATTTTACAATCATGAAAAAAATATACTTTCTTTTAGCAGCGCTACTACTTGGCACATTTGCCTCGTGGGCGCAAGGTCTTTCATTTACAATTTACCCAGAGGAATCGGGGAACTTTAATATTTGGTATTCTACTAAAAATGCACCTTCTGGTACTGCTTTGCAGGTGGATTGGGGCAATGGAATATCGATAGGTTCCGAAGCAGAAACCGGTTCCGACCCAAGCAAATATATTACAGGAACCGTAACCAAGGGCAAACCTATTAAAATATACAGCGACTATTTAGATGCCATTTATATTGTACATAGGGCTCAGGCGATAAGTTGCGAAGCAAACAATCCTCGCTTGGAGTATATCTATTATTTACATGAAAATTTGAGTCCTGCCAATTTAGAAGCTTTATACTTGTCGCTAAACAATAGAAGTGACAAAACTTGGGGAGAATTGCATTTGACAGCTAAAGAAAATGTTGCCGATGCCGGTAATATCTTAAAATCGAATGCCTTTATAACTTTAGAAAAGAAATGGGCTATATGCTCACATAAAAGCTGGACTGGGAATATTGCAGATAGAACCAAATGGTATTTAAATGAAGCTACCGCTAAAAGCAACTTAATTCCTGCCATCGAAATCAAGACACCAACAACTGCCAATATAGAACTGCAGCTTGGCATAACGCCCGATATGTCGCGGCCGTATCTTCCTTATTCCTATGTAAGAATTGATGATGGCACCGATAACCATAAATCGAGATCTGTATCCCAATACAATTCCGACACTTTCTGGAACTCGGGAAAACTTACCGTCAAAGGATCAGGGACATCGGGTGTTATCAAAATTTATGGTGCAACGGTGTCGCATTTCATGACGAGCGGAATCAGCACACTGAATCTTACCAACACATCTAATCTCAGATTCGTTGCTATTAATAGTAGCCCTGATTTAACCTCTATTCCTGGACTATCTGGCCAGATTCTGCTTGAATCTATTTATTTGAAAAACACGGGTCTCTCAAGTATAAATGTAACTACTAAACCAAATTTACACACGCTAAATGTTAGCAGTAATCCTAAATTACAATTTCTTTATTTTGATAGAACTAATTTAAAAATGTTAGTTGTTGATGAGTGTCCAAAATTACAATACGGTAATTTAAGCACAATAGAAGATGCAAAAAAATTAGGTCATATATCTGTTGGAGGTATGGGTTGGGACGCATGTACACTTGATGAAATTTATGGCTATTTGCCACCTGCATCATCCGGTACTTCTTTTTATGTAGAAAATACATGTGAAGAATTAGATAGAAGCCTCAACGACTATGATGGTAGTAACAAAACCATTGCTACCAAAAAAGGGTGGAGAGTTTTACTAGGGTATAATTGTACTCAGGAAAAAGAACTTACAGGCGATGGTGGCGGTTGCAGTTTCACCAACATCCCTGACAACAATTTCCTACAAGCATTAAAAGATTTGGGCTATGGCACAGGAGCGGTTGGTAACGATATACCCACAGCTAATTTAAGTGCAATTACAGAGTTGGATGTAACTAGTAAAAACATCAGCGATTTAACT
>JBFHES010000370.1:0-3191 GCA_041584015.1 Bacteroidales bacterium | reverse complement strand
GAACAATAAGTATGTGTATTATCTCGCACCCTTTCAGGGCTATCTCTAAATGATTGCCTTTTTTACACAGGGCCTTGCTCTGCGCTGAATCTTACAGGCCTTTGGCCTTAGTTGATCCATGAGGTCGATTCACAGAATTTATAGAAGTTGGAGAAGTTCAGCCCCAACGGGGCGCAAGCTTCAACATAGGGCAGCGCCCTGTGAAAAGGACATAACGCAGGACTAAGCCCTGAAAGGGCGTAAGAGTTAAAAACGAAAACCCTTCCTGATTGCTCAAGAAGGGTTTTTATTGGTATTGATTGTTTTTTCTATTTAAGAATCTATTCGCAGTCTGGGAGTTCGATCTATAAGGTTCGAAATTGGATCTTATAGTTATAACTCTAGTTGGTTTTTCCCGGGTATTGCTTCAAGGCAACAGCCAATGTTTCCATGGCATTTGCAAGATCTTCTTTCTTGAGAACATACGCAATACGTACTTCATCTTTGCCTAAGCCAGGTGTTGCATAAAATCCTCCTGCCGGTGCCATCATTACTGTTTGGTTCTTGTGCTCAAAATCTTCCAATAACCACTGGCAGAACTTGTCAGAATCATCAACAGGTAATTTGGCAATTGTGTAGAAAGCGCCTTTTGGAGTTGGTGTTACTACACCTTCCATCTTGTTTAAAGCAGCAATCATAAAATCACGACGCTCGATATATTCCTTGTAAACACCATCAAAATAGGACTTAGGCGTATCCAATGAAGCTTCGCCGGCAATTTGCCCAAATGTAGGTGGACTTAAGCGTGCCTGGGCAAATTTCATGGCTGTGGCCATTACCGTTTTGTTTTTAGAAACCAATGCTCCAATGCGCACACCACACTCGCTGTAGCGCTTCGATACTGAATCGGTAAGGATTACGTGTTCTTCCAAGCCTTTAAGGTCGAGGGCTGAGAAATGCTTCTCGCCATAACAGAATTCACGGTATACTTCGTCAGAGAAAATGAATAGATCATGCTTTTTAGCAATCTCGCCTATTTGTAACATTTCTTGTTCTGAGTATAAATAACCAGTTGGGTTGTTAGGATTACAGATTACAATCCCTTTGGTTTTTGGAGTAATCAATTTTTCGAATTCCTCAATACCAGGAAGTGCAAAACCCGTCTCGATGGTAGAAGTGATAGGCTTTACTGTTACACCAGCTGCAATAGCAAAGCTGTTATAATTTGCATAAAATGGCTCAGGAATAATTACTTCGTCCCCTTCATCTAAGCAAGAATTAAAAGCAAATAGCAATGCTTCCGATCCACCGGTTGTCACAATAATCTCTTCGTGATTAATGTCCATACCTAAACCCTGGTAATAACCAGCCAATTTGCGGCGGTACGATTCAAAACCTGCTGAATGACTATACTCAACAACTTTAAGGTCGATGTTTCTAATAGCATCCATTGCAACATCCGGCGTTGGAATGTCTGGCTGGCCAATGTTTAAGTGATAAACTTTACGACCTAAGGCCTTTGCACCTTCTGCGTAAGGAACCAACTTTCTGATTGGTGAAGCCGGCATCTTTTTACCTTTATTCGATATTTGTGGCATAATGCAATAATTAAAAAATGTTCTTTAATAAGAAAGACACGCCGAGGCGTGCCTTTAATGGATCAGTATATGGTTTATTTATTTTCAGGAATTGACTTCTTTCTTACCGGAGAAGTATTTTGTTTTGTACGCTGTTGCTGCTGAATCTTGCGACGTTTGTCGGCTTGTTTCTGGCGCTCGATACGCTGCTGCTCTAACTCTTCCGGAGATGGCTGTGCAACATTACCTTTAATTAATAGGCGAACCGGTGTGTTTACGGCATTACTTTGTACGGTTATGTACTTTTGGAACTTCCCCTGACGCTTGGTGTCATACTTAACTTTAATGGTTCCGGTTTTACCTTTTTTAATTGGTTCTTTGGTCCATGTTGGAACAGTACAGCCACATGACGATTTTACATTTGTAAGGATCAAAGGTTCTTTACCCGTGTTCTTAAATACAAACTCGCATGTTCCATCACCTCTGTATTCCATGTTGCCAAAATCGTGCTCGGTATTCTCAAAAGTAATTTCGGGTGTTTTTGATTTTTTTTGTTTTCCTTCTTCAGGGTTTTGACAGAATGCCAAACTAACGGATACTAATATAGTAACTAGTGCAAATCCAAGTCTTTTCATAGTTGTAGGATTTTTTCTTTTAATATGAAACATCATTTTATAATCGGCTAAAATTACGATTTGTTCGACAAAACTACTCATTATTGGAGAGGGAAATAGTGCAATTTATCATTTTTTAACTTCTTGAAGGATTTTTAATCAAAGCATAAGAAGTGTTAACACATTTTTCTATTTTTGTCGGCTGAATAAAAAGCGGTTTAAAAAACTGATTAGTAGATAAATCGAAGAAACAAAAAATACAAATGGATATACCAACAAAATACGATCCTAGCGAGAAAGAAGACAAGTGGTACAGCTACTGGATGAAAAACGAGTTTTTTAAGTCGACTCCTGACGAGCGTGAACCTTATGTAAATGTAATTCCGCCGCCAAACGTAACTGGTGTTTTACACATGGGACACATGCTTAATAATACGATTCAGGATATTCTTGTACGTCGTGCACGCATGTTAGGAAAGAATGCATGTTGGGTGCCTGGTACCGATCATGCTTCCATTGCTACTGAAGCTAAAGTGGTTCATAAATTAAAGCAGGAAGGTATTGATAAGGCAAATCTTACCAGAGATGAGTTTTTAGATCACGCCTGGGAATGGAAAGAAAAACATGGTGGTATTATTCTGGAACAGCTTAAGAAATTGGGCGCCAGTTGCGATTGGGACAGAACAGCCTTTACCATGGATCCATCCTTATCTGAAAGTGTAATTCAGGTATTTATTGATTTGCATAACAAAGGTTTGATTTATCGCGGTGTGCGTATGGTAAACTGGGACCCTCAAGCACAAACAGCCGTTTCTGATGAAGAAGTAATCCATAAAGAACTACAATCGAAATTATATTACGTACGCTACCAGGTTAAAGGCGAGGATAGTTATGTGACAATTGCCACAACACGTCCGGAAACAATTTTGGGCGATACCGCAGTTTGTGTACATCCGGAAGATGAACGATTTACTCACCTACATGGCAAGACTGTTATTGTTCCGCTCGTAAACCGTGAGGT
>JBFHES010000369.1:0-3215 GCA_041584015.1 Bacteroidales bacterium | reverse complement strand
CTATAATATACTTTATAAGGTGTTACATTTTAAGCCGCAAATGTATGAATTTATAATCAGTTTGGTGATACACTATAAATGGATAAAATGATAGCTGCATACACCTTGAATATTGAAAGGGTTGAGCCATGACCTGCTAACATCGAAACAATTAGTACAAGCAATTTCATAGCACTGAATAATAACATTTAGGCACCAGGAAAATTAACTGATTTTTTTGTCATAAAAACGAAACCTTTTTAATTTATCAGAGTATAAGCTTTCTTTAATTCAATTGTTAATTGACTTAAATTATCTGGCGAGAAAAGTTCTCATGGAAAACTCAAAGAGAGGGAAGCGGCTACTTCCCTCTTCTCTTTTTTCCTAGACGAACTAATAATCAAACTAATAATTTGCCTAATTCCATGATTATTTATTATAGGTATTTCTATTGTATCTGATAGTTTCGTACTTTTACATTTCAAGAGAAAAATCTTAACATTAGTTTATTCTTGATCTAACTAAATATTATAATCATGAAAAAAGCTACCTTAACTATTATCACAAGTATCATTGTTTGTTTTAGCTACGCACAATTACAAGTTGACACAGCAAGTAATTATCAACAATTGGTAGATAATTTTATATTGAGCGGAGTTACTGCATCTAATGTGGTATACACCGGCGAAACATCTGCAGTTGGCACATTTACAAATGGAGCAACTACTAACATCGGCATGACGGATGGTATTTTTCTAACCACTGGCGTAGTTGATTCTTTCTTCTTAGTGGGCACACCGCCAATGTCTATGCTATCTACTGCAAACGCAACTGATGGAGATGCTGATTTAGAATTACTTTTAGCTGGAAACTTGACATATGATGCAGCTGTATTGGAATTCGATTTGGTTCCGGTTGGTAATGTACTCGAATTTAAGTACGTATTTGCATCAGAGGAATACCCTGAATATGTAAACTCAGCATTCAATGACATTTTTGCTTTCTTCATCTCTGGACAAAATCCATTGGGAGGTAATTACGATAAGGAAAATATTGCCCTTGTTCCTGGGACAACTTCGTTCGTCAGCATTAATAATGTAAATGATCAAACAAATGCAGCTTATTATATTGCTAATGACACCTTGTCTGCTCCAACAATACCTTTCGATGGTTTTACAACTGTATTAACCGCACAAATTTCCGTGGTTGCAGGTCAAAGTTATCATCTTAAAATGGCCATTGCCGATGTGGCTGACAGAGTGCTTGATTCAGGCATATTCCTTAAAGCTCAAAGTATGAAGAGTTACAATCCAAATACAATTGAGGAGTTGCTATCACAAACTGTAAAGATTGCCAATCCAGTAAAAAGAGGAAGCGAGTTTGCAGTTGAACTTGCAAAAAGAGGGATACTTGACATACAGGTAATCGATTGTAGTGGTCGTGTAATTAGCAGCACCAGTCTGGCAATCACACGATCAGGAACACAATACATAGATGTTAATGATGTTTTTGGTGATTCACCAAACGGACTTTATTTCTTAAGCACCACATTTGATAATAATCGGGAAACGGTTAAGCTTCTCTTAGAGTAGGCGAGAAATGAGAACTTTCATTCTCTTGATTACCCTATTCTGCCTAACGAATAGCACTACCAACGATGAGTTTGAATTATTCTTATCGAAATTTGACAGCGGACGCACGAAAGTTAGTGCCCATATTGCCTCAAAGTATTTCGGCATTAAAGGAAATTCAAATGCTGTTAGAATGTACACTAATGCACTGTTTTTTAAAAATGATTCATTGGTGTGCTTTTCATGCTACATACCGTGTACTGCTGGTGGAATCTGCGAGACAGTAAATCTCTACCTTTTCAATCGCGAAGGTAATTTATTAAAAACAACCAAAAGGTTTGCGTATGACTATGCCGATTGTGGTTTTAATGATTATAAAAAACTGATTTACCAAAAGGACTCTCTGCTACTGTTTGAAGTTACAGCAAAAAAAATGCTTTGTTCTAAAGACTCGATACTCTCAGAAGATATAAAGATTGAGAGCTATGTCCTGAGCCCGGAATTGTATCTACACAAACAGGGCACTCAATACATCAATACAGCTAGAGACTATTATTTTGCATCAATTAAAGTTTTAAGTGCAAAGGATTTGGCAAACTTTTCAAAAAAGGAACTAGCGCACATAAGAAACGAAATTTTCGCTGCTCATGGGCACAAATTCAAAACAAGATACTGGGCAGATTATTTTGCGAATAAAGAATGGTATGATCCATTGTTCGATAATGCCTCTCATTTTGTAAGCGCAGTGGAAAGGAAAAATATTAAATTGATTACAACATTCGAACAGGAAAAAGAATAGCCCAAGCAAAACATTAAGGATTGTTGATGATTAAAGCATCTCATGGCTCAATTTAATCGCCGTTTGTTTCCAATGAAGTAGAGCTAAAACGGGATTAAAAATCTATCAGATTTTTAGATAGAATTAAAATCACTGTATTTCATTTTTTGAGTTCAACGATTCATGCAAAAAACATAATAATAAGATTCCTTAAACAGAAATTAGTTAATCTCTAGTTTACAAGCAAGTAGCAAACCCTTATCTACTCTAATATTCACGGTATTTTTTTCTTTCCGATTTTATCCATAAAAAAGCAAACCTTTTAAGACAAATACAGTATAGTCTTCTTTAATCAATTTAAGCGTCGGATTAATTCGGCGAACGAGACTTGGAAAACTCAAAAATGAGGGAAGGTGGACACTTCCCTCTTTCTCTTTTAAGGCAACGCTATCAAACCTCCGAAAACGGTTTACTTTGAAAAGCAGTTGGACAGTCAACTAATTTGCGATATTAAGAAAGCCTGCAAACAGTAATACTTTAAGAATTGTATTTGTTAAGTGTTATCCTCGATAGTCCGTGGACAAGCTCCCCTGCACGACGAACATAGTCGGCGCTAATTTAGATTCATAAGTTTAAATAGATCATTTGCCTCTATGCCTTATAAATATTTGTTCTGAATCGCTGCACAGCAATGGCATCAGGCTGTGAACCAAAAAACAAGGAGAAATACTGTTTAAAATTGTTTTCTGCTTGAGCTCTTTGTGGAACGAAAAGAGTGAGTTTAAAACAATTTAAGTCATCGCCGTAGCTTTTTTGAGTGAGGAGCGTTCAGCCTTGATCTTTTTTGCTTCGTTTTTGCGATCAAGCGAATAATTGGAGTGAAGCGG
>JBFHES010000368.1:0-3282 GCA_041584015.1 Bacteroidales bacterium | reverse complement strand
TCTTTGACCCAATGCACAAATCCGCGCTAGCGTCGGTATCTTTGATTATGCGTTTGTTATCGACTTTAGCTGAAAAATAGCACCACACAGGCAATCTGCATTGCCAGGGACGCTATGGGGCTAAGACCCGATATTAAGGGTTATTGAATTCTGCTAATTGCTCCTGTAAGCTTACTATCTTAGTTAAATGCTAAAGTATGTAATCGGGTCTTTGACCCAAGGCTACAACTTTTTCTAAGGAATATAAGTGTGATATTCAGATATTCCAATTTCATTTAGTCTTTTGAGATGTTCTTGTTCTGCGTGTGTATTTTTGATATATATGGTATTCTCTAATTCAATAATAACGACGCCTAATAATTGATTGTATCTTTTATCTGTCCATTCGTTTGGTAAATTTGAAAGATATTGTGTGCAATATTTTCCCATATAATCCAATTTGTAATTGAGAGATATGAATATTAAATATAATTCATCATCATCAATGTGATCATACTTAGATATTGCACTTGTATAGTTAGCTTTAATTCGTTCTTTTATTTTTAAGTAACCTTTATCTAGTAAGTCGGCAGATTGCTTGTTGTGATTCTCTTTTGTGAAACAGTCACCAAATATATTGTCTAGAATTTTATCAATATTTAACTGCTTCGCTTCGATGTTAACTTTATAATTTTTATTAATAGCGGTGAACTCGGGTATCTTTCTATTTACGATATTACTTGATGCCAATTTAATATTAAAACCATTGTCAAGGAAGAAAGACATAATTTCAAGTTCAAAATATGTGTTTTCAATTTTGGAAGAATTTTGTGTAGCTCTTACTCCGCCGGTTCCTGTTTTGAACACTCTATGAACAGGTGAGTTTTTAGGAAACATCTCTTTTATCATTAGGAATTTCTTACCACTTACATTTTCAGAGAAGAACCTAATCAATACTCTAGCTAGACGTTGTATGAAGTTTGGAATGTTTGAATTAAATGGTTGTGAGTAGTAGGTCTTTGACCTTAATAACCAATATTCACAATGCTTCCTTATTGAGAGATAAACATCTCTTTCATCATTTGATAAATTAGCTTTGTCAAATAATTCATTCAATGAGTTATGAATCGGCTTCTCCATTCCTATTTTAAACTCCTCAACTTTCAATTGTCTTAGTGTTTGGTTGTTTTGTTAAATTACCCACACCATTTCGATATCTACACGTGATTTTATATCACTTTTATCATTTAGTTGAAAGGCATTCATATAGTTCCAAATATAACAAATAAAAATACCTTGTTGGGCAACATACGTTATTTATTTGTTTGTTAATAGCACGGAATAAAAATCCGCGCTAGCGTGGGCATAAAAAAAGAGCCGCACATTGTGCGGCTCTTATATATATCAATTAAATGATTGTGTTTAGTCTTGCGAATAATCCATTGCAGCCATTCGCTTGTAGCCATTGTAACGCCATTTAGCGTTGCGTTGTGCTTCCTGGAATAATTCAGTAGCTTCTTTAGGGAAACTCTTCATTAATGAAGTATAACGTACCTCGCCAGTTAAGAAGTTTTGGAACTCATCCCAGTTAGGTTCTTTTGAATCTAATGTGAATGGATTCTTTCCTTCTTCGGCTAATTGTGGATTGTAACGATATAAGTGCCAGTATCCGCTCTTAACTGCTTTGTTACTTTCTTCCTGTGATGCACCCATGCCAGCGCGTAGTCCGTGAGCAATACATGGTGAATAAGCAATTACCAATGATGGTCCCGGATAAGCTTCAGCTTCTTTTAATGCTTTGAAATACTGCGCTTGTGACGATCCCATTGCTACCTGAGCAACATAAACATAACCATAGGTCATGGCCATTGCACCAAGGTCTTTCTTACGAATCTTTTTACCAGAAGCAGCAAACTTAGCAACAGCACCTACCGGAGTAGCTTTGGATGATTGTCCTCCAGTGTTTGAGTAAACCTCGGTATCCATTACCAATACGTTTACATCTTCGCCAGATGCCAATACGTGATCTAATCCACCGTAACCGATGTCATAAGCCCAACCGTCGCCACCGAATATCCAAACAGACTTTTTGTTTAAGTACTGCTTAAGACCCATGATCTCGTTTACGAAATCACCTTTCTCATTTGCTAATGCAGCTAATACTTTATCTGTAGCTTCGTCGGTAGTGGCACCGTTCTCTTTATTCTCAATCCAGAATTTGAATGCTTCTTTGGTTTCGTCTTTGATACCGTTTGCAAGCTCAGCGTTCATGATCTTCTCAATACGATCGCGCAACTTGTTAATACCTGTTGCCATACCAAAACCGTACTCAGCGTTATCTTCGAATAATGAATTTGCCCAAGCCGGACCTTTACCGCTTACTTTGTTCTTGCAATAAGGAGTAGAAGGAGCAGAACCACCATAGATAGATGAACAACCAGTTGCGTTGGCAACCATCATGCGCTCACCATATAATTGAGTGATTGTTTTAATGTATGGAGTTTCGCCACAACCAGCACAAGCGCCGGAGAACTCGAATAATGGCTGAGCGAACTGTGAATTCTTAACAGTTTTAAACTTGTCAACTAAGTCTGCTTTGTAAGATACTTTTGTGTCGAAATATTCCCAACGAGCAACTTCTTCTAATTGTGAGTCAAGCGGCTTCATTACCAATGATTTTTCCTTTGATGGACAAACATCAGCACAGTTACCACAACCAGTACAATCTAATACAGAAACCTGCATGCGGAATTGATTTTCGCCTAAAGCTTTTGGAATAGCTGTAATTGTAGCCGTTCCTTCAGGAGCATTTGCAACTTCTTCATCGCTCATTAAAAATGGACGAATAGCAGCATGTGGACAAACATATGAACACTGGTTACACTGAATACAGTTGCCTGAAATCCACTCTGGAACATTTACAGCAATACCTCTTTTCTCGAAAGCAGAAGTACCAGCTGGTAATGTACCATCTTCGCGACCATTAAATGCACTTACCGGAAGATCATCACCTTTTAATGCATTGATAGGATCAACAACATTTGTGATAAATTCAGGAGCTTCGATGGTACGACCTGCACCTTTTACATCAGCACCAAGCTTCGACCATTCAGCCTTAACTTCTACAGCAACAACTTGTCCGCCATTATCAACAGCAGCGTTGTTCATGCTTACAATCTTCTCTCCTTTCATTCCGTAAGATTTCACAATTGCCTTTTTCATCTCGGCTACTGCACTTTCGTAAGGAATTACTTCAGCAACTTTAAAGAAAGCAGACTGCATAATGGTGTTGGTACGATTACC
>JBFHES010000367.1:0-3285 GCA_041584015.1 Bacteroidales bacterium | reverse complement strand
TTATTTGGCAACTTATCTAATCCGGCTACAACCTCGTACTCTAACTTTTTACCCGTGAAATTTGAGATCCATCGTGGCATTTTTACTCGTCCAATATCATCACAGGCAACATGATGATTACACGACTCGAGTACCAGAATTTTATCACCATCCTTTAAATCGGCAATTTTTGGTGTTCCTTCAAGGTACGGCTCGAAGTCTCCTTTAAAGCGGGCCAAAATTATGCTAAAGCTTGTTAATGGAATATCTTTAGGAATCATCCCATCGGCCTTTACAAATATCTGACTATCGGTAATGGCCAGTGCTGGTTTAATTTTGGTCTTGCGCAAAAAGGCATCAACTTCGCGTTCCTTAAGTACAATGGCCACCGCATCGTTATCTAAAATATCGCGAATAGCCTGCACCTGCGGAAGAATTAATCTACCAGCCGGAGCCTCAACATCAATAGGAGTAATTAACAAAACAATATCGCCATAGGATAATAAATCACCTACTAAACTTGGGTTTTTATAGGCTGATTCCGGAATAGCCTTCTTGATCATCTCAACCAGTGCTTCCAGTTTCACTGGGTTAAGCGTTGAGAAATCTAAAACCGAACCACTGTAATTTTTGCCAATAGTATTAATGGTTTCGGGCTGAAGCGTACTAATATCGGCTTTGTTATGTACCAGAATAAACGGTGTATCCACATCTTTAAAAGCCTTAATCAAATCAATCTCAAAGCTCCCAAAGTTGTTATTGGTAATTACCAGAATTGCTAAATCAACAATTTTAATTGTTTCAACAGTTTTAGCAATCCGTTTTTCTCCCAGATTACCTTCATCATCAATACCGGCAGTATCGACTAAAACAACAGGACCAAATCCAGTAATCTCGAAAGACTTTTTAACCGGATCGGTAGTTGTTCCTGCATAATCAGAAACAATTGCTATTTCTTGTCCGGCCAACACATTAATCAAACTACTCTTGCCATTATTTCTGCGCCCAAAAATTCCTATATGCGGTTTTGCCTCTTTGCCTTTTTTCATTTCCTGATAGAATCAAATACACTTCCTATTAATCAAGTGCATATATAAGTCTGCAAAATTAAACTTTTATCGTAGTTCAATTGAAATACTGTAAAGATAATTTATGGGCTTTCATTCTTTAAAATCCTTAATTTACAGCTAAACCAAGCTTTTAGTCAAAAACAGCTCAACGAATCGCAAACGTTTGCATTAACACTTTTATAAGCCAGCTTAATTAAGGAAAGTATAACATTAAACTTTTGTATTAGTTGGGCAATTTTTCTAAATTGCTTAGCTCTTTTAAGGTGTGTATATTCATTTCTATAAATGAACCAAAGTTTTAACAAAAATGAAATTCAGATTATATTCTAACGTAATATTTATTTAAACTTTTTGCTATGAAAAAAACTTTTACGAGAAAGATTTTAAGCTTGTTTGTGCTGATGTTCAGTGCTTCAATGCTCTTTGGACAGGCTTCTAGTCTATTCATCTCGGAGTATATTGAAGGCGGCAGTAATAACAAAGCTATTGAGCTTTACAATGGAACCGGAGCTGCTGTTGATTTGAGCAACTACTTCATTCTTCAAACATCCAATGGTGGTGCTATTGACGAATATGTTGATCAGTTATCAGGTATGCTTGCTGATGGTGCTGTTTATGTTATTGCCAACGGAGGTTCGGTTACTGACATTCTAAATGTTGCCGATACAACTGGCACAGGTATTTGCTATCACAATGGTGATGATGCCAGAGCTCTTGCCATGATAGATCCGGCAGGTATGGACACTATTACTTTTGATGGATCGCCAGTAGTGGTAACCATTATAGATGTATTGGGAATGATTGGTCCGGACCCGGGAACAGGCTGGGACGTTGCTGGTGTTACTAATGCCACAGCTAATCACACTTTGGTGCGTAAAGCATCTGTTACCGGCGGTAATACTGATTGGGCACTTTCAGCTGGAACTAATGCTGCTGATTCAGAATGGGAAGTACATCCACAAGATGATTTTACATTCTTAGGCGCACATACCTATGGTGTTGTTCAAGTTACAGTTACTATGAATGTTAATATGACACAACAAACTGTTCTTGGAAATTTCGATCCATTAACTGAGTTTGTTGACATTGCCGGATCAATGAATGGTTGGACAGGTACTGCCATGACAGACACCGACGGTGATAATATTTGGACCGTTGATTTAAGCGGTGTTAATGTTGGTGACTTATTAGAATACAAATTCCGTATTAACGGAACTGCATGGGAAAACCTTGACAACCGTACCTATACTGCTGTAGCAGGTGCAAACGTTGTTGACCATTGGTTCGAAAATAATGCAGGACCACAAGATGTTACTTTTACCGTAAACGATGGTACAGCTGCCTATCTTGACATTGAAATGAAAGGTTCTTTCGACGGTTGGACCCTACATCAAATGTATGATGATGGTACCAATGGTGATGTTACTGCAGGTGATTACATCTGGAGTCTTACCTTATCAATTCAAGGTGGTGCATACGAATGGGGAGCAATTGAGAATGATGGTTCACCTAATGGAAGTTATTTAATTGACGGACCCAACCCAACATTTAGCGTAAATACCGACGGTACAACCAGCGGAACTATTGATTATGTTATTCCTCCGGTTGGCAACGAAAGTGTTGTGTTTAATGTGAACATGAACGAGCAAATTGCTCTAAGCGCATTCAACCCTGCAAGCGACTTTGTTGACGTAGCAGGTAACTTTAACGGATATACCGGTTCAGCTGCTATGGACGATACTGATGGCGACGGAATCTACTCGATTACTATTCCTGGTTTTACGGCTGCTGATGCGATTGAATTCAAATTCCGTATCAATGGTACAGGATGGGAAACTCTTGCAAACAACAGAACATACACAGTTATTGGCGGTGGTGTTGACAACGTAACTTATTGGTTTAACAATGTTGCAACTCCTCTTCCTGCAGGTATGTTTATCTCAGAATATATTGAAGGTAGCAGTAACAACAAAGCTCTTGAAATTTATAACGGAACAGGTGGTACCGTAAACCTCGATAACTATGCAATTGCACAAGCCTCAAATGGCGGTGGATGGGCATACTACCACAATTTCCCTGCAGGCGCAACACTTGCCGATGGAGATGTTTGGGTTGTACTAAACACTTCAATGGATACGGCTTTATTTGATCATGCAAATGCTGATGAAATCCTTCCTTACCCAAGTCCTGTTCATCATAATGGTGATGATGCAAGAGCACTTTGCGAAATGAACGG
>JBFHES010000366.1:0-3295 GCA_041584015.1 Bacteroidales bacterium | reverse complement strand
TGTGTTCCAGCAAAAACCTCTGGATGTTATTGCAGAACCAGCGTCATTAATTATTTTTCCGGAAACAGTTCCTGAAATCTGATTCACGGTTGTTGCAGCCAGTGTAACAACTATTGGAATTGCGGCAATGGTATCTTTCAAACATCGAATATAAAAGCCCTGCGACTTTAAAGGAGGCTGACGGCTTATCGATCCTTTATCATGTCTGACGGTTCTTATGTATGCTGTTAGGTTTTGAACACCAGATGATGTACTCGACCACCACGGACTCGTATTCTTCAACTCAAGGAATTCGCCACCAGTACTCAGCCTTGCTCCTCCTCCCAAGCCAAAAAAGGATGTTGTGTTAGTGGCAGCTAGGTTCGGGCTATTCCAATGCGTAGTTCCTGTTTCTTTTAGTTTTCCGCCTTCAGTGGTTCCCCTAAAACCATGTAAATCTAATTCATTGGAATCCATTCCGAGAAAGCTTTCCAGTTGTTTCCATTCATTATCACTAGGCAGGTGCCATCCGTAAGGGCAGATTCCCTGAACACCACTTGGAGAACTATTACTGGAAGCTGAACCGTTCATTGCTGCGGCCCATGTATAAAGCGCCCCATAAATATCTCCGTTGGATGAATAATTATTGTAATAACAGAATCCTTTGTCCTCGTTATTATCACCTAGAGCCTCCCATGAAGCATTTGCTGACACATAAGGAATTGCAGTACCATCTGCATAATTCATTGACTTAACGTTGCTCTGCATCCAACACTGATTGCCCAATCGAAGCGTATTATAAATATGTCCATCAAAATCGCTAACAGTTGGTGCTCCCGGACATGCTTGAGCCAGGTTTGTTGTGTCAAGTGCAATGAGCCTCAATGTATCTGAATAATAAGGATCACAATTATTATATACAATGCTTGCTCTTACATAAACCGATTGATTAGAAATAAAAAGTAATGAGTCGTAAACCTGCCCTGGAATATTTACCCAACTAATGGAATCAACAGACTGCTGCCACTGAATCAGTCCATTGCTATTATCAATCTTTAAGTTAACTGTATCTCCAACATTTGAGTATTTATAAATTATATTGGGATTTACCTGGCTAAATAACTGATTAGTTGAAAATAGAAAGCCGACTAATAAAATGATATATTTTATTTTCATCCTGGATTATTTAATAAGAAAGGTTTCAGTAATAACAGTCTCTAAGTTTTTAAGCCGTACCAAATAAATTCCAGCCGGATGCATTGAAACATCAATTCGATAGTTCAAATCCACAGATTCAATGGAAGGACTTGAATGAAGTATTCTTCCATAGATATCAATCACACTTAGTTCGCAAGAACCTGCTATATCTGGAATATCAATATACAAATAGCTTTTAGCAGGATTTGGATAAAGGAAGATTTGCTTCGCTCCCACTATTTCGTCTAAATCTGTTATTACATTTATGCTTATCTCGCTACTAACAGAACATCCGTTTGCATCAGTTACTTCTACACTATAGGTAATGCCGGCCTCAGGGGTAGCAAGAGGATTAGCAAGCGTTGCATCGTTCAAATAGGTAGCAGGCGACCAATTGTAGGAATAAGGCGGTAGACCGAATGCTGCTGTTGGATTCCCGCCCAGAATCACCTGTTCCAATTGATTAATGTTTTGATCATTGCCAGCATTAACCTCAAGTGCTTGCGGAATTTGAAGGATAATTAAATTTTGCGCCGGGCATGTTAGATAAAGTATACTTAGAAGTAAAAAAACGTTTAGCTTTCTTTTCATCTTCAAATGCTCTAATTAGTAAATCGAATAGCAAAGATATCATAATAATTCAGGCTCTGTGTAAAAAAGGCAATCATTTAGAGATAGCCCTGAAAGGGCGAGAGATTTAACAACAGTATTCAAACTCACCGTTACACTTCAAGTGAAGCTCCTAAATATAATACTTCGTTGCATACGTTACCGAAGCTACTCACGGGGTGACTTCAAGTAAGCCCGATGATATCGACAAAGAAACTTACCCTAATTCAAAAGTTGTAATACCAAATACTTTGTTGATATCGGTATTGGGCTTGGTTCCATGATACATTCTGGCACATTCGAAAACATACCTCGCTTGGTATTTCTTTATTAAATCTACAGCACCTTGGTTTATTACTGGAATATCTATGTACAATGCTTCATCTTTAACTGCATTCAGACAAGCCTTATAGAGTGCATCGGCAATAATTGGATTATCAGCAAATAAGGGACAAACCTTAAATCCTGTATTAGCCTTCCGAACAACTACGAATCCTTTGAGATTGCCCTGATGTGTATATTTAAATAATTTGCTATTGGGAAGCTTTAACCATGGCAGCATAAATTGTGGTCGGGCAAATCCAAAAATAGCTTTATCGTAAGCTAAAATAGCTTCCAAATCTTCATCTTCAATGTTTGATATGTTTGGGTCAATTTCGAAGCGCTCTCCTATCCTTTCGAAGCGCTCGTCGCGATAGGCAATTTTAAAACCACCCTTTTCGTAAAACGACTGCATGGCAACAACGCCATCCATGCCAATTGTTGCACGGGGCTTTAGTCTGGTCAACAAGGTGTCTCGTCGCTGGTGCCAAAGTTTACGTCCTATACCTTTGCCTCGATATTCTGGTTTCACAATAAAGAATCCCATAAAACCGAATTCGCCATTGTATGAAACAATCGATCCTCCTGCTATCAGCTCTTCATTTTTATAGTATCCATAAAACCCTTCAGGATCTGTTGCCCAGAACACTTCTGCATCATAAGCCCCAGGGTTCCATCCTTCTAATTGTGCCCAACGTACTAAGGTTTTTACGCCTGCAAAATCTAAAATTTGAAATTTCAACTTGTCCATAGATAAAATTAACAAGCGATTAGTTTTTTGGTTCTGAATTCCGGGTTATTCCAGGTCTGGCTTCCTGCGCAAGGCTTTCTCCCGGCTTCTCTTTAGTTTTTCTTCCTTCACCTTCTTAACTGATGCCGCACTTGGTTTGCTTGGTTTTCGTTTTTTGGGTACGATTAGTGCTGCGTTGATTATATCAAAAAAGCGAGCAACAACCAGTTCCTTATTTTTATGCTGACTACGACTGTCGTCGCTTGCAAGTAGCAACACCTGTTGGTTTGTTAAGCGAGAGGCAAGTGCGTTTTGGATCAAAACTTTCTCATCTTCAGAAAGCGCTTGTGAGCTGGCAACATTAAAAGAAAGCACCACCTTAGACGACACCTTATTCACATGCTGTCCGCCAGCACCAGAACTTCTGATGGCTTTAAATTCTAATTCTTTAATGATTTC
>JBFHES010000365.1:0-3362 GCA_041584015.1 Bacteroidales bacterium | reverse complement strand
CGGTAGGTACTGCTTTAGCATTTTTTTACCGTGGTTGCAATCAATCAAATCCGTCCACGTTTGTATACAAATCTAAGTAATTAAACCGTTTTAAGATGATTTTGTTTTAAATATATTATAATTGAAAGGCTGGATTAGCTATGCAATTACTAATTAATGTATCTTTACAACTAACTAATTGTTATACTAATGAAACCAATAAACCTAATACTCATTGTTGTATCGGTACTGTTTTTAGGGATTAATGGAGCAAGTGCCCAATGTGATATAAGTTATGATTTTGAGAACAATCAACTTTCCGGATGGGCTAACAATGCCGGAACTACAATTATATCGCAACAAGAATCGCATAGCGGAACCACGTCTATTAAAATGTCTATGAGTTCTTCATATCCTGAGTTACTCTCTGCAATTGATACATTTTCAATCGGACGTTATACCTCTTGGTTTTACGTAACTGGATATTACTCTGCCGCCTTCTTTAAGTTCAATTATCAGGATGCAAATAATTACTATCAGGTTGGTATGATGCCCTCAGCAACTGATAACCCAAAACTTGTTTTAGTGAAAAAGGTTAATGGTGTTCAAACTGAATTATTCAATATTCCTCCGGTTTTTGGAACGCTTAACTGGTTTAAAATGAATATTGAGTATGACGCTCTTGGTTTAATCTCAGTATACATTAACGATGTATTTCAAGCAAGTGCAACAGACCTAAGTATCACAAACCCAGGTAAAGTTTCAGTAATGGGTTATGACTATACTACCTACTTTGATGACTTCTGTTACGAAGTTGCTATTGCTCAAGTTGAAGATAGCTGTGATATAAGTTATGATTTTGAGAACAACCTACTTTCCGGATGGGCTAACAATGCCGGAACTACAATTATATCACAACAAGAATCGCATAGCGGAACCACGTCTGTTAAAATGTCTTTGAATTCTTCATATCCTGAGTTACTTTCAACAATTGATACATTCTCAACCGGACATTATACCTCATGGTTTTACGTTACTGGATATTACTCAGCTGCCTTCTTTAAGTTCAATTATCAGGATGCCAACAACTATTATCAGGTTGGTATGATGCCAGCAACAACTGATAATCCAAAACTTGTTTTGTATAAGAAAGTTAATGGAATACAATCTGAACTTTTTAATATTCCTCCAATTTTTGGAACGCTTGACTGGTTCAAAATGAATGTTGAGTATGACTCTATGGGTTTAATCTCAGTGTATATTAACGATGTATTTCAAGCAAGTGCAACAGACCTAAGCATCACAAACCCAGGTAAAGTTTCAGTAATGGGTTATGACTATACCACCTACTTTGATGATTTCTGTTACGTGGCAGATGTGGAACATAATATTGTTACCGACACTTGTATTTATTCCTACGATTTTGAAACAGGAAACCTCAACGACTGGAATATACTTAGCGGCAATTTCTCAATCTCATCTACCGAAATACATTCAGGCCTTTACTCACTTACTGCAGGTACCGAGGGAGTAGAGTCAATAATAGTAAGCGACGACGCTCCATTTAATTATGGAAAGTATTCTTTCTGGACTTATGCCGATGGCGACTATACCAAACTTAGTTTTCTGTTTAATTATTTCGATCAGGATAATTACTACTTGCTAAACTTAAACCCTGATAATACCAATCAACCTTCTTTAGATCTGGAGAAAACTGTAGGAGGTGTTACAAGCACATTGTTTTCGGCTACACCTTTATTTACAACGTACGAGTGGACTTACATTCAAGTAGAGCGTGAATCCAGTGGTTTGATTAGTGTTTTAGTTGATAATACACTGCAATATCAAATCAACGATTTGGATCATACCGGACTCTCCAAGATCGGATTCAAGTCAAAAGAACCAACATCATATGTTGATGATTTCTGCTTCGAAGAGTATGCTATCTTTAACGAAATAGGCAAGGAACAACAAGCTAAGATCTCATTATATCCAAACCCTGGAACCGACCTGGTAAGAATTACGGGTCTAAATGAGCTTACGGTTTTTGTATACAACGTACAAGGAAAATTACTATTCTCAACCAACGAAAAGTCCATTGATACCCAAGCTATGGAATCCGGCATCTATATTTTTAAGATTTTTGATTCGAAAGGTTATTCTGAGAATTTAAAGTTCGTTAAGCGATAAGCGTTTCATTTTGTAAAACATATCAAACAAAAGAGATTAATGACATTCGTATTCTTTGTTTTTATAAATTTGTTCCTTTAAGAAAAATGATAATCACTCATTAAAATTAATATTATGAATATTCCTAAAGATTTATTGTACACCAAAGATCATGAATGGGTTAAAGTAGAAGGTGATGTTGCAACCATTGGTATTACCGACTATGCACAAGAACAATTAGGCGACATTGTTTTTATTGAAATTGAAACCGAAGATGAGACTCTTGAGAAGGAAGAAGTATTTGGTACAATTGAAGCTGTAAAAACTGTTTCTGATATGTTTATGCCATTACCTGGAACTGTTATTGAGGTGAATCCTCAGTTAGCAGACAACCCTGAGCTAGTGAACTCAGACCCATACGGTGAAGGCTGGATGATTAAAATTCAGAATAATTGGGGTGATGAGCAACTTCAGGAATTGCTTATTGATTTAGATTACGCAAAAGAATTATAGCCAAACGCTATTGATAGTATCAAAGCCAAATACGTTAAGTATTTGGCTTTTTTATGCATTCTTCATACTGTTATTAAGAAAATCGTTCAATGGTTTTAACGCTTTGAAACCCTGAAGAATCTGCTTATCAAAATCAGCAGATAATACCTCTTTGTCGGTAAAATACTTGACTGCTGTAAAACTCTTAAACTTTATTAGTTCCAAATCTTCCCAATCTTTTGGAAAGCCTTTAGGTGCCGTTTTTAATTTCTCTCCGCTTAGATTGGAAAAATATTCTTTAAAGTCTTTTTTGTTTAACACGGTTTTAAAGGCATCAACATCGTTATATATATTCTCCCTAATTGCCTTTAGCGAAGCAGATTCAGGCATGTGCACTCCACCAGCAACAAAAGAACCTTCGGGCTCAATATGCAGGTAATAGCCACTCTGACCAGACTTTTTTCCACCTGGAACAATGTAGCCTCCCATATTAATCTTATAAGGTGATTTATCCTTTGAGAAACGCACGTCCCGATATATTCTAAAGGTGCAGTCCTTAGCCTGTAGCCCTTTTACTGAAATATCAAAAGTACTGACCTCTGATATTAATCCCGCCACAAAAAGTTCAAATTCTTCTTTAATGGCAGTATAACGAGCTTTATTTTCAGCAAACCATTCTCTATTATTATTCGCAGACAAATCTCGAAGAAAACTCAACACAT
>JBFHES010000364.1:0-3384 GCA_041584015.1 Bacteroidales bacterium | reverse complement strand
TGAATTGCCCGAAGCATCTTCAACGGTGACGATAATAATATTACTGCCGGTATTGGAACAATTGAAAGTAATGCTCTCTTGATTCTGCAAACTCGCATCGCCTTGCAACGAAATAAGGCTTGATACAATTCCACAATTGTCAGTAGAGCTTGCGATAAGCATGGAGGCATCCAAGGTGAATTCACCATTAGCATCTAATGCAAAGTCTGCATCCATACAGTTTACTTCTGGAGCCAAGGTGTCCAGAATGGTTACTGTACTGTTTTGTGAATTTGTATTTCCGGATAGATCAGTGGCTGTAAAAACAACTGTTTGTATTCCTAAATGATTACCATTAAAGTTTAACTGATCTACATTTTGCTGGTTCTGATCTCCAACCAGTGAAAGTTTAATCTCACTTATGCCACAATCATCACTCGATCCATCGTCTAGTTCGTTAGCTGAAACGGCTGCAGTTCCATTTATATTAAGATATAAACTTGTATCCTTTGCAAGTGCAACCGGATCGTACTGGTCAAGACAACTGTACTCATAGCAGCCAAAATCCATCTTTCCATATTTTACACGATCGTTTCCGGCCAAATCAAATGGAAGCATCCCAAACCCAGTAGTATCAGATTTGCCAGCATCAATTGCATCTGAGCTACCCATTAAGCTATAGTCGGGAGCATTGGCATTTGCAGTAGAATCTGTACAACCAGCATGTACAGTTGGGTTGGTAAAATTAGCATCACCAACTAATAGGTTGACACCACTTAAGTTTTTAACTCCGGTTGTATCATCAAATAGGTTGTATTCTATGGTAGGAATACCATAAGATGTTGAAATGAACATGGTTCCAACGTTCCCATAAGTTTCCTCTGCCATACTACTCTGTTCAGAAGTATTCCCTTTAAAAATATTATGGCTGATCAAAACCTCACCATAAATTCGAATGACGCCTTCATGTGTAAGCGCTTTATTGTTTGCAAATGTGTTCCCAATAATTTTAGATCCATCGCAGCCATTCGACATGTATAAACCAGCATTCCCTTTCGCATAATTGTTGGCAAAAAGGTTGTTTGAAATATTAAGCACAGACCGAGACATGTAAATAGCGGATCCGAAGTTCGCTTGTAAGTTTGTGAAATGATTATTTCTAATTGTTCCTTCAGAGTAAGAGCTATAAATTCCGGCATAACTTCTAAGCATCGCTGTATCCTGAATTCCATCAAAAATATTGCTTTCAACATTAAGGACCGACTGGTATGCAAAAATACCTCCAGCTGAATTAAACATTAAATCAGCAAATAGGTTGTCCTTAATAAGTGGAGCAGCTCCATTGTCAAGATAAATACCAGCACCAGAACTTGCCCGACACCTGTAAAAAGTATTTCCCTGAATTAGTGGATCTGAATTAGTTAAACTAATTGCCCCTCCTTTACCTGCTGCAACGTAATCAAATCGGGAATTAATAATCTTTAACTTATTGTAATTGCTGGCTTTTATAGCACCTCCGTTTACTGTTCCAAACCCGGAAACGGAAACGATTTGACGAACATCATATTGGTTTTTAAATTTACAATATTGAATAATGCTCGTATCATTATCAAGTGTGTTAGTACTATTTGCATCATCTTGGAATATCAATGTTTGCTCTTTGGCATCATCTCTATCAAATAGGAAAACAATAGAGTCGCTAGTGGTTCCTTGCGCGATAAGCGTTCCATACACCCAGATTACCGCTTCTTCCTGCAATTTAACGACCGTACCAGGAAGAATCGTTAAAGTAACATCATCATTAATAATCATCTCGCACTGCACATAAACGGTATCTTCACCCCATGTTTCGTCACTTGAAATAACTCCACCTTTTGGTAATTGCTGTTCATAAGCACCGCAATCATATTCACATGCAACTTTTCTTGGGTTACCATCTAAATCAACTTCTCCGATACTACCAGGAGAAGAAGAGCTATAATCAATGCATGGAGAGTTCAACCCGAAACGATAGTTTGGTTCCAGTCCATTTGAGCATGTTGCCAATGCACCTGCAGTGTCAGTAGCATTAAGGAATAACGGATCGGCATACTTGCATACAAACTTATAAAGTTGGTTGTAATTGCTTACGCCATAGCTAGACAGATAAAACATTTCATCAACAGATGAAGTTATAAGATTTGTCAAGTATATTTTGCTCTTCCCATAACCGCATGACGAATGGATACTATAAGCCTTTTGATAGTAATAAAGCTCGTCTTTATCGCTAGCTTTATTTCCATATACAATGCAGTTCGTTAAATTGCAATCAGTAAGGTATGCACAAACTCCGCCACCGTTACCCGCTGTGTAATTATTAACAAAGGTGGAATTTGCAATGTATAGGTTTTGAAATGATGAATAATACATTCCGCCACCGTTAGTTCCTGATGTATTATTTGCAATCAAACAATTATCAAATTTTGGATTAATTGGTCTAAATGCACCACACGTATTGAAACCAACATTTGTATATCCTGCGAATACTCCTCCCCCATTATGAGTTGCCGTATTAAACATAAAAGTGTTATATGAAAACTTAATGGGAGAAGAATAAGTATACATTCCACCACCATCACCAAGATGGCCAACTTTCCCATCACCAGCATTATTGTATTCAAAAACATTATGTGTAACAGAGCCATCCTCCTTACAATTGGAGAAGCCACCACCGCCGCCGCCGCCAGTGGTCGTATTATATCTTATTTGATTATCATGGAAATCTACAGTTGAATAACCAACCCAAAAACCTCCATAGCTATTAGCCTTGTTGTATTCAAATATATTATGCTTGATCACCGCATTTTTGTCTTCGGCGCTAATCCATAAAGCACCTCCAGTCCAACAAGGCTCTGCTGAGAGCGTATCTCCATTATGCTTGAAAGTATTATTGTAAACCAGTACATGACAATCCTTAAAAGCAAGTGCACCGCCATATATTGCATTATTATGCTCGAAACGACAATGAGAAACACGTGTCTTATCAAATTTAGAGATATAAACTGCACCTCCACTTTTGTCCCTATAATTATCATTATTGGTATTACTGCTTGGTTTAGAGGAATTAAAAAATCGACAATATTCAAAAATAGTCGAATCATTGTCATTCATTGCACCATTATCCCCCCAAACAATTGCTGTGGTTTGGGTATAATTGGGATTTGGAACATTACTGTTGTTCAGAATAATGCCGTGCCATGTAGAACCTTGAACCGCGTTAAAAGTGATTGAATCACTTTCGGTGCCAACTGCATTTAAGCTACCAGAAACCCTGAATCGATAATCTCCCTGAAATTCAACTGTAACTCCGGGTTCAATTGTGAGAGTGGAATCGTCTAAAACCCACAGATCGTTCATGATTTGATA
>JBFHES010000363.1:0-3385 GCA_041584015.1 Bacteroidales bacterium | reverse complement strand
GCCGGAGAAAGTAATTGCCGTTATTGATAGTCTGGAGAATCTGTACGCACCAGAAATGCCCAAGCACATAAACAGATGGGATGCTGATCCAATGGCTATTCCATCGATGATAAGCTGGAAAAACAGCATTGAAGAAATGCGCGACTATGCCAAGTGCCGAAACGCACAGATGCGGGAGCACATACTTGAACGCTATGCCATAAGCGACACTTTTAAGCTTACCATACATGTCCCCGCCAGCGACACCGCCATTATATTAATTAACGGTGTACAAATCTCTGACTCGATTTATTCCGGGCAGTATTTTGCTGATGTTCCACTAAAGATTGAGTCCGTTCCAAATTTTGGAATTGAGTCTAAAGGATGGCAAAATGTTTCGCAGGCAGCTAACATTGAGCTAACTCTTAGCAGTGATACAGTTCTCATTCCAGTGTTCCAAACTGGGAACACCCAAAGCATTCTTCCAGCTATTATTGCTCATGACACCATACTTACGCTTATTAATAGTCCATATCTGGTTAACGGAGATTTAATAATTGATTCCAATGCCGTTTTAACAATTGCAGCAGGAGTTGAGATTCTCATGTCTGATCAATCGAACATAAGGGTATATGGTGGTTTAAAATCGCTTGGAACCGAAAGCGAGGCAGTTGTGATTCAATCGAACCCACATCCAAATGCAAGAATACCTTCTTATAATACAGATCGGCGTTGGGGAGCCATCTGTTTTCATAACTCAAGCGATACATCCTATTTACTACACACCCACATTGAAAACACGTCTTACGGCTTTCAACCAGGCCTGCATAAAGCAGCTATTTCAGGATACAATGCGAGTGTTCATATTGATCAGGTTACAATCACCGATGCGTACCACCCCATTTATACAGTTTACGGAAGCACCATTATTAAAAATTCCAACTTAAGCACAACACTCACAGGCGACATTATTAACATTAAATATGCTGATTACGCTTTGGTTGAAAACTGCAAATTAAAAGGAAATGAGGCCGAAGACACCGACGCCATTGACTACGACCAAATTACCAGTGGAGCAATACTTAACAACAAAATTTATAGCTTTTTTGGTAGCAATAGCGACGGAATTGATCTGGGAGAAAACTGCCAGAATATTCTCATTCAGGGAAATGAAATTATCAATTGTACCGATAAGGCTATTTCTGTGGGACAAGCATCTACAGCCATCATAAAAAACAACCTTGTGGTGAATTGCGCCCAAGGGGTAGGAATTAAGGACAGCAGTTCTTTTGCATACATTGATAAAAACACCTTTTACAACAACGACTTTGCGGTAGCATGTTTTGAGAAAAATCTTGGCAAAGGTGGAGGCAGCGCCACAATAGACAATAGTATTCTGGCAAATGCAAGAACAAGCCCGGTGTGGTACGACCATCAATCCAGCATACACATCACTTACTCCCTATCGACTTCGGCTGAGCTTTACGGAACGGGCAACCTGACTACGGATCCACAATTTATAAATGCCGGAATAGGGAACTTTCAATTAAATCCCAATTCGCCGTGTATTAATAGCGGAAACCCTAATAGCCCATTGGATCCGGACAATAGCAGATCCGATATGGGCGCCTATTATACCTTCAATCAAGAGGAAACGCCAATGGTGATTATTAATGAAATAAATTTCAACTCGCATAGCCTTTCCTTTTCGGGCGATTGGATTGAGCTGCATAACATTGGCACTACCACTGTAGATCTTTCTGGCTGGGTTTTTATTGATGACAACTATCAACACCAATATTTCATTCCAGATGGAACTATGCTTGCAGCCAACGATTATTTATGCATTTGCAACAACCAACTTGCGTTCTCCCAACAATTCCCTGGAATGAACAAGTTCATTGCCGATTTCAAATTCGGCTTGGATGCCAATGAGCAAGTAAGGTTATTCGATAACAACAAGCAGTTGGTAAATGCTGTCTCGTATAATGCTAATGCTGATTGGCCTGCACAGGCAAATGGGCTGGGTAGTTCGCTTGAACTCTCGTCGCCAGAACTGGATAATACTATTGCCACTAACTGGCATGCAAGTTATGTAAGCAAGGGAACTCCCGGATTTGCAAACAGTACCAAGGAGCTGGTTAGTAGTTTATTTATTAATGAGCTGATGGCCGGGAATTCAATAATCCAAGCGGATAATCACGAAGAATTCGACGATTGGATAGAGCTGTACAATGGCAGCAATAAACCTATCAACATTGCAGGATTGTACTTAAGTGATGATTTTAACAATCTTACCAAATGGCAAATTCCTGCATATGCTGAAGATTCAACCACCATTGCCGCCAATGATTATTTACTGCTGTGGGCAGATGATTCAGTTGAACAAGGCATTCTGCATACAAATTTCAAATTGGCCTTAACAGGAGAACAATTAGCCATTAGTCAAATCATAGCTCAGGATACCGTTATTATCGATTCTCTTCGTTATGGTAAGCAATTAATGAATATAGCCTTTGGCCGATTCCCGGATGGTAGCCCGGATAAGTACCAGCTCTACCCAACGCCTGATTCTACAAACATATTATCGAAAACAATCACCTTAAACAATATCAAGCTTTATCCTATTCCTGCTAAGGAGCTACTTAATATAGAGATTATAGATATTCTGAATGAAGAGGTAGGTGTTTCTTTTATTAATGTATTAGGACAAAACACTTTGCATTGCACTAAAACCTTCAACATCGATTCAAACATTCAAACAATTGATGTAAGTTCATTGGCAAAGGGTGTATATTTTCTGCAACTACAAATTGGCACGGAAGCGCAAGTATCAAAGATTGTTATTCAATAAGCGGTTGCACTTCTTCCAAAAGCTATTCATCTTGATAACAAAAAAGGGTTGACACCTTAAACGTATCAACCCTTTGCTTTTTGTAATAATATAGCTTATGCCTGTGCAGCTTCTCCTCTACCGTGGCATGATTTGTACTTTTTCCCACTTCCGCATGGACAAGGTTCATTACGTCCAACTTTTTTCTCAGTACGAATTGGTTGTACGCGCTGTTGTTGCTGTTGATCAGGAGCACCCGGTGCACCTGCACGTTGACCTTCAGAATCCGGACGACTGGTTTTATATTTACTGTAATCTTCCTTTAAAGGTGCATCGGCTTTTTTAACTTCACTGGCATCTCGAATAGGAATATGACCTTTTAATAAAATTGATACTACAGCACGATTTACCCGATCTAACATAGCCTGAAATAGTTTAAAGGACTCAAGCTTGTAAATCAATAACGGATCCTTCTGCTCATAAGACGCATTACGCACAGACTGGCGCAGTTCATCTAACTCTCTCAGATGCTCTTTCCATGTATCATCAATGGTATGTAATAAAGTTACTTTC
>JBFHES010000362.1:0-3388 GCA_041584015.1 Bacteroidales bacterium | reverse complement strand
GTTCCCAAAGAATCATAAAACACACCAATATAATCACCAATGCCTATTGGGTTTCCACCAATGGTTATCATGGCATTGTCAGGAATTAGAATGGTATGATTAGATCCTGTGATAGTTGTATACCAACCCGGCGGTGTTGGCTGCGCTGAGACAACTATATGATCGATAAATGCGATGCTATCGGTACTAGAACTATTCGCAACCAATAATGAAACGGTGTACGTTCCAGCCATTTGATAAATATGACTTGGGAATTGATCTGTAGATGTTGTACCATCACCAAAATCCCATAACCAATTCAGCGGCCCTCCGGTAGAGATATCAAAGAAATTAACCGAAAGAGGTGCCATACCCATCGTGGTATCACAATAGAAATCAGCCACGAGACTTATGGCACCGGTTATTGTAGTTACTTCAAATGGCTTGGATTCCATTGATGCAAACTGTCCACCATTAAGCACTGCATTTCCCTGGCTATCTGTAATGGTATAATATCCTACACCAAAGCCAGCATCAATACCATCACCATAGGCATCATATATCTGAAAGGAGTAACAACCAAGAGCGGGAAGAACGATATCTACATCCTCAACCAATTGAGGTGCAGAATCAGAATACGGTCCGCCAGAACTATAAACTATTCCGGCATCATCAATTACCTCCCAGGTTGTTTCCGAACCATAATTATCGGTTACTAAAACCAAATGAATAGTTGAATACGATTCCGGAGCTGCGTTAAATTGACCAACAATCTGGTCATTTAAGGCATTCTCATCCATGACTCCATTTACCGAAAGCACAAAAATGTTTACTGAATTTATTGTACCCGATAAAAAGCCAGCATCATTAACAGTAAGCTGTTCGCTTTGAAGAGCACTTAAAAAGCCATTCCAAACATAAATTGAAGTATCACCACCATTGATTGAATATCCGATCTCGGCTGTAATTAAATCAGTACCTGCCATATTTTGCAATTCAAAATTAAGATCGACCAGATTTCCACACACCTCATCCGGCAGCACAAGTGCAGAAATCGCCGCATCGTTATTGCTGGCAAAATTGATTAGCGTTGGATCTATTGTTATTCCGGATTCAACATCTTGCGTATTTTCAGATACAAATGCAACAAGCTGAATCTCTGTCGGATCAACCTCAACCCCAATATAGTCGGCTGGTAATAAATAATTATACTCGAAACTATAAAACTCACCAGCAATAGGGTTTGAAATAAGTTCACCCCATTGTCCTGTTATTAAATCGCGTAGCATATGCTGATGCAAGTAATTACCATTTGGCAGCACCATTTGAGGATAAAGGTTTGCCCCCCCAATTTGTGGACCTTCAACATTGTTTTGAATAATAGCAACATTCAATCTATTTGTTGCTTGCAAGCTATTTCCGGTGTAATAGATCTCCACTAGCACATGCATCATGTTCGTTGTCATGTCAATATCTGCTTCTGCCGCAACATTCACATACGACTGGTCGGCAAGTACAATAGCACTTGCTGACTGCCAATTATATCTATTCATTGCAGTTCCTGGGTTACTTGTGTTCTGCGCCCAGGCTTGAAAGAACTGACGATTTATAGTTCCTGTCGGATAACCAACAAGCTCGGTTTGAAAAGCAATGGAGTCACCGTAGGCGGTCCTAAAATCAGGTTCACCACTATTCGGTATGGCGTAGCCGCCTTGATGAAAATTAATGATTGAAACGTCACCCGGATAAAGAGCAGCAATCCCGTCTGCCACTAAATGTCCGTCAGGATCATATCCTGCGTGATATCCTCCAAACACCTCCAGCACAACATTTCTCATCTCTGGAGAAGTACTAACAATTGTTGGTACCGAGTTTCCTGGAATTGATGGAATAGCAAAACCACTGTGCGTATTACCATTGGCAAATGAATTTATCAAAGTTGAATTACCAGTATTTTTATCCACTACACGTAACTCGGCAGCTGTGTTAACATTGTAAGCAGCCATAAAAAGTTCGCCGGTGCTATGATCAAATTCCATATCCTGTTCAGATCCAGCATCAAAGCCTACATATCCAATTGACGTTGCAGTTGCATTTAGCGGATCTACTGCATACAAGTTACCATCATAAATATTTAATGCATATAAATCACCGTTAGCATCACATGCCAGACTTACAAAACCATCAATCCCCTGCCCTGCTCCAATTAATGTAGTGGCTGCAGTAAGTGTATCAATGGTATAAAGTGTATCGGCAAAATTTAACGCATACAAGCTACCTGTGCTATAATCAAAGGACATTCCTGAAATGCCATGATCAAGAAGACCTATAGTATCAATCATGCCAGACGTAGGATTTATCTTCACTAAAAAGTTTGTATTGTAGGTAACGGCATACCAACTTGAATTAATCCAGGTACCAGACTTTATGACAATTGAATTATGCTCACCAAAGAAATACTCTGTTTCGGGTGCAGTTAAATCGAATAAAGAAAACTGTGCCATGTACACATGAGCATAGGCTGGCCTTAAAATTTCGTTTACATTAATACTAGCGGAAATATTATCATTTGATGCATCTTCGTCATTTATCATGACAGTGCTTATACTTAAAGAATAAGCACCTGTCTGACTAAGATCCATAGTTTGCATTAGTACATACGACTGATTCTGCATTGGATTCAAACTTAGCTGAACCTGTTCGGTGATAAGGGTGCCACCGTTTAGTTGATAAGTAACATCAACTAATTCATTAATCATGTCTGTTCCATAATTGGTGATTAATACCTCTACCGGCTCGTTACTGGTAGAAAGCAAATCTGCGTTCTCCGGGTAAGGTCGCAAAAGTTCTGAGATACCAATATCTCTTGCAGGAGGAAGCACACATGTTCTGTTTACCCAGCTGCAATCAGCTCCTTGAGCAAAATTCATATTTTGTAAAACATGAACGGCATCTTCTTTCTCGTCATGTGCGTACATGAAGTTAGGCCCTTCATTGAATTGCCACCAATATTTTAAAGTTGTTTCATTGGCAATTGCTAATGGACATATATTGTTTTGTATCTCACTTTGAGAACGTGCCACATCCCAGATACGAACATCATCTAATTCTCCATTAAAGAATCGATCGTATGACCAATCACGACCTCCAATATTCATGTTCTCCGGAGAAATTCCAAGATCAACAATACCACTAGCAACAACCTGAGCATTCATGTACATTGTGCATATACTATCCTCTTTGGTAAGAGCAAGATGTGTCCATGAATTTGCGATTAAGCTGGTATTAGAAATTATATACTCCCAGTTACCTGATCCAGATTCGCCGTACAAGACTGTTCCATTTGCATTAACTCGAAATTGCACACCATCGGAATTACCCCACCAATAAAGCAGTTCATGCACACCAT
>JBFHES010000361.1:0-3427 GCA_041584015.1 Bacteroidales bacterium | reverse complement strand
GCTTATTAGCCAGATGCTGTCTGATTAAACCAAGGCGTTTCTTTTCCGATCTGGCTATAAAAACAAGATCAGCAGTTTCAATTTCGGTATAATCCAATAGATAATCAATTTGCACATTCCGGCCCTTTACCCGAGTGTTTTCAAATAAAACATTTAAGCTCTCACCAAATAAATGTTCACCAAGTACAACGATATAAAAAACAGAATCTTCTCGATCCAATCTCTCTGCATCATCCCACTCTACGAAACGAGTAAAGCGCTCTAGGAATGCTGCCTTGACCTCGTACTCAGAAATCTGGGCTTGTATCTCAATTTGACAACCAAACTGAAGCACCAATAAAACTATTATTGTCTTAATTAATATTCTCATGCTTTCTAGAATTCTAATTGAATTTCGAATCCCAATGAGAGTGGCTCCTCAACAAATCCTACCTGCCTTGGATACTGTCTGTTATTGCCTGCTTCCCAATACTGGTAAACATAGCGTTTGTGATTAATTGATATTAGATTCATTGCCATTGCTGAAATTGACAAACTTGCTTTTTCAAATTGGTGTGTGTAGCCAATACGCAAATTAGATGTAAAAGAAGGTTTGGCATAACCGCGATCATCAAGGTCATCATAAATATTATTCATTTCATCAACAGTATGTGGAGCGCCGTAATTCATGTGCGCATCTCTATACATGTTAAGCATATCCATTTGCCCATAACCAGTAGCAAACCGTCCATTCAGTTGTAGTTTCCATGATTGGTTGATTAAATATAAACCTGAAAATTTTAATTGATGCACGGGCACATTATTAATTCTATTATTCCCGGCATCCAGCAAAGGCACATCAATACTATCAATACCCATATTGCTTAAATAAGAGTTCAATTCCACAACTGGCCTCCAATCCAGTTGAAGTACATATGAATAATTTGCATCTAGTTTTAGCTTGTTGGTTTCGTATGACAATTCAAACTCAAAACCTAAAGATTCGTAGGTACCGGTTAAACCAGACCTGTCATTTGCCAACCATGCAATTTGATCGATTGATTGAAAAAAGACCGAAGTATTAAATAAAAGCTTTTGATTTTGAATGCGTGAAAATATCAACTCAACACTTCTTATCTTTTCAGGCTCCGACTTGGCTCCCGAATAGAAATCTATTGCATAGAGTTCAGAAAAAGCAGGTAGCCGTACCGATTGCTGGGCAATTAATTTAAGGTAATTATCTTCATGTACTTGCTGAATAATGGAGACTCGTGGTGAAAACGCAATATCAGCGTAACGATGCTTATCCATTCGACCAGAAAAGAGTAGCGCCGTATTTTTACCTGGCTGATAATTTAGTTCGATAAAAGCCGATCCTTGTGCTGCATTTATTCTTTGCTCGACCACAGTTACAATTCCAGCATCGTTGTATTGCTCGTAAAACCCTGAAGAGCTATCTAATACAGCAAACAAAATTGGCTGTGGAAAATCCATCAAAAATTCACTTTTTGATTTACCCCATTCGGGGCTATAAAACCAATAGCTGTACTCAATTCCAGCGGCAATCTCAAGTTTATCATGCATTTGATAATTGAGAATAGTACGTGCATTAAGTTTATTTTCAGCAAAGGAATACCGGCGTTGCGTAATATCATCAAATGGCTTTGCGGTGGATTGATACAGCTGAATATCTCCATGGCTTTGCGATTGAAAACTTATGCTACTCACTAATTGCAAAACATCTGAAAAACGGTGATCATTTTTTAAAGCACTTGTAAACTGACGCCCATACATACCCGGAAATGCAGGTCCCTCCTGCGATGCAGTTTGCTGTTGCTGCTTAATAAAGCTAAAATCAGTATAGCGTGCCCAAAAGTTAAACTCCTTAAGAAAGTCAATATCAAGTTGAACTTTCACTTCTGGTTGCTCTTGAAAATTGGCATAAAAATTTGGAGCAGGACTACCCAAGTCCTTATTCCCCCATGTGCTTGACATATAACCGTAACCGTATCCATGTGCCCGATCGACGTAATAAAACTCTGGTGTTTTAATCCCTTTCGACACACCAATAGAAGCACTTAAATACGCCGAATAGTTTTCTTTAACTTTAGAGTAATTTCCATGAATATTTGAGAAACGATAAGTTAAATTGTGCTTCGCACCAATATTAAGCTCTCCATCATTCTTAGCTTTTTTAGTAGTAATTGAAATCACCCCTCCAATAGCTCCTGGCCCATGAATAACTGAACCCGATCCCCGCATGATTTCAATCTTTTCAATATCGGTAAGATTTTTACTCTGAATTTCAAATATAGCACCATTGCCTGCCTGCATATTTATATTCTCTCCATTAACCAGTAAGAGATAAGAATAATTCTGATCGCCCATTACGCCGCGTAAGCCCATCCTGGGACCTTGCCAATGGTTAACGAAACTAAACCCAGGAACATAGACCTCCAGAAGGTCGAGCAAATCACGGTGTGGTGTTAAGCCAATTTCTTCAGCAGTAATAATAGTTATCGCACTGGGAGTTTTAATTATCTCAATGCCAGTTAGCGAAGCTGACTTTATTTCAACCCTAAGCAACTCATCAAAAGACAGTTTCGTTAAATCTTTAGCGCTAACATCTCCACCCGATTGAGCAAATATCGTTAAAGGGTGAAGAATTAGTATTCCTATACATAAAAAGAGTATTGATCGTAAATTCATATCACAGCTGTTAATTTGGGTATAACCTTTACAATCGTAAGTTACAAAAAAAAACTACTTGTAAATATTAAGGGCAAGACCGCAAACAGAATCAAGTACTGTCTAGATGACAACAAACTGAATTTCATAGATTTTGACAAACCAGAAGGTTTTAAATCATTGCTTCATTATTCCCTACTATCTAACACTACTATTAATTCAAAAGCGTTTCCTTGACACTTGTCTTCAAATAATGTTAGGGATCTCACAACTACGAAGAAATAAAAATAGGCGACAGGTTCTTTTATGATTAAGGTTATTCCACAGGCCTTGGATTAACAATCTATCCTGAAAGCTCTGATACTTCGAAAGGTCTTGACAAGACCGTCTTTTTTACATCTGGGTATTGTTTTAGACGTATTGGAAAATTCAGCAATGCAAATAAAGAATATTCGTAAATAGTTATTAATAATAACCACACAACTCTTCATCCTTCGGGACCATTCTTTTCTATACAACATAGCCTGGTCTCGTTATTCAAACGGATAAAATAAGACTATTAGATTTACTTCATCTATAAATTGGCAAGAATTCCCTTCTGCTACTTTAGAACTTCTCCTAACAAATCTGGATCGTCGCCATCTCTGATTCCGGTAATTGTCACATTAACGTAGGTATTCTTTTGCATATTTTCCGATGCAACACGAATAGGCAAGAAATGCTCTCCGTGTCCAATGGCATATTCGTTCCCAACCTTCTC
>JBFHES010000360.1:0-3450 GCA_041584015.1 Bacteroidales bacterium | reverse complement strand
TGAAACAATCAGTAGCATACCAATTAAAACGCAAACTTTTGATAATCTCATTAGACAGTTAATTTATCTGCCCTAAATTAAGGATAATCATTTAACTATTCAACCACATAAAAACATATTTAAATATTTAACAGAATTTTCAATTCTGTAATTTTCACATTAGGTAGCATGGCCTCTCACAGAGTAAGGAGAACTACAATTTAAACTAAATATAAACAGCTCTATATTATTGTCAAAGCAGTCAGTTTCCTTTTACAGAATTGTTTTATGCCATAAATTTGCTGTGAATTATTTTATCATATAAAACCCAACTTATTAGCATAGCCAGTTTGTGTTACCGATTGCGACACCCGCTCAACAATAATTCATATTAGAAACTCAAGAAACACCCGAAAATGAAAACAACTAAAATTATACTTTTAATTTCAGTGCAGCTTTTGTTAGTTATAATAATAGGTGCTGTATCAAATAAAAGCGAACTAACCACCAGACAAGATTATGTTCTACTTTCGTGGAACGATCTAGGCATGCATTGTGCCAATCAGGATTTCTCAAAGGTAGTTGTGCTTCCACCCTACAACACGCTTTTAGCGCAAGTTGTAAAAAAAGGCACCGACACTACAGATGCAGAATTGATTACAGATGGTCTCACAATTACCTATGAAATTCCAGGAAACACGTATTCAGTAGGTAAAACAAACTTCTGGGATTATGAGGATCAATTATTTGGAGTAAACCTGCCAGCAGACACAGGACTAACCGGAGTAGGCTTATCTGGCACATTAACACAAACTGGCAATCATTATATAGTTGAAGGAATACCGATAACACCATATACCGATAATAACTTAACAAACGAAAACCCATATCAATTGGCGCTTTTATCTGTTTATGATAGCACGGGCAACCTACTGGCTACAACTCAACCGGTAGTTCCAGTATCAAATGAAATTGGCTGCGTAAGCACCAATTGTCACCCCAATGAGCAAGATATATTAGACGAACACGACAATGTCTCGGGCTTTAACTCCAATGGACCAGTGCTGTGTGCATCTTGTCATGCATCTAATGCTTTGGGAACAACAGGAACGCCAGGCTTGGAATCATTATCTGAAGTAATACACGATGAGCACGACGATGTAAACAACTGCTACAAATGCCACCCTGGTCAGAACGCACAATGTCATCGCGGTACGATGAAAACAGCAGGTTATTCATGTATCGATTGCCACGGAAGTACCGAGGATGTAGCTGAATCAATTGACAATGGAAGAGAACCTTGGCTTGAAGAGCCTTCATGTGCAACAACCGGTTGCCATTCTTCTATTTATGGCGAGAATGCTGGAGAGTTATACAGAAACTCAATTGGTCATGGTGGCATGTACTGCACGGCATGTCATGGGTCGCCACATGCGATTTTTCCTTCCGAAGAGGCCAACGATAATGTTCAAAATTCAGCGCTCCAAGGTTTCGCAGGCAAACTGTCAGATTGCACGGTTTGCCATGGAGTCATGCCTGTTTCACCCGGCCCACACGGGATTCTTGTTGGTAATATTGAAACAATTTCTTCTGAAGCAAAAAACAGTAAAATCCAAAATGTATTTCCAAACCCGGTGAGCTCAACTGGAAATATCAAATTTACAATTGCCGAGAAACAGAAAACATCCATCGAAATAATTAACATGGAAGGAAAGTCTGTAATTCGTGTTGTAAATAGAATAATGGATCCCGGCACTTATAATATTTCATATCCGGCTGGTTCGCTGGAATCAGGAATATATTACGTTCAATTGAGTACCCAGTCAAATCGTCAATCAGTAAAAATTGTAAAACTTTAAGGCTAATTTTCATCGATAATACCGGAAGCCTGCACTTTCTTTCAAATCAAAGAAAGTGCAGGCTTTCTTTGTTTTTACAAATGGTTTCTAAATAATCAAGAATCAAATAGCAAATATCAACCTATCGCAAAACTTCTTTCTTGTATGACATGTTTATTAAGGTTATTTTTAGGAAATCTTAATGGCAAAATTTAAAACATAAAATATGAAAATTCTACAATTACTGTTTATCATACTGCTCGGTCTTGGAAGCTATGCTCAAAAAGCTGATTTGGTTACCGACCGGCCAGACCAAACGGAATCATCGGTTGCAGTACCAGTAGGTGCGTTGCAAATAGAAACCGGTTTTATGCAAATAGACAACACTGCTTTTTCCAGTACCGTTTATAACACTACATTGTTACGTTATGGTTTATTCGAGAACACCGAACTACGACTTGGTGCAGGTTTTGAGACTTACGAAGATCTTGCCATTGAAACAGAAGGCCTGGCTCCTATCATGCTTGGTTTTAAGAGCCGAATAAAAGAGGAAAGTGGGTTTATTCCTGAAATGGCAGTTATGCTTGAATTAACAATGCCGTATTTTGGAAGTGATGACTTTGCTCCCAACACTACCGATGCTAAATTTCTGGCTTCATTCGCGCATACACTAAGCGACCGTATGTCTTTGGGTTACAACCTTGGGTCGGTGTGGTCAAACGAAACTATTAATCAAAACTGGGTTTATTCAGCTGCCTTGGGCTATTCTTTGCTAGACAAAGTTGGTTTATTTGCCGAATTTTATGGAGGCAAAGCAGATCGGTTTAAGCCAGACAATGCTGCTGATTTTGGTGTAACTTGGCTTATTGTTGAAAACATCCAATTAGACTTATCGTATGGAATTGGGCTCATGGATCTTTCTGCCAACGATAGTTTCCTTAGTTTTGGTTTATCAATGCGTTTTTTTAAATAGAAGATTATGGACGTATCATTAAACAACCTTTTATTTGCATTTGGTCTAACGGCCTTTGCTGGTTTGTCAACTGGAATTGGAAGTGCACTTGCCTTTTTTACCAAAACAACCAACACGAAATTTCTCAGCATTGCTCTTGGTTTTTCGGCAGGAGTTATGATTTATGTGTCGATGATTGAAATCTTCCCAAAAGCCAAAGATGCTTTAGTTGGCACAGCCGAAGCACCAATGCTTGGAGAATCTATGGGATATTGGGTTACAACGCTGGCATTCTTTGGTGGCATTGCCATTATTGCCATTATTGATAAGTTCATCCCATCGGGCGAGAATCCACACGAAATAAAAAAGGTGGAAGATATGAATGTGGCCGATAAAAACAGAAAGCTCATGCGAATGGGCATGTTTACCGCTTTAGCTATTGCTATTCACAACTTCCCGGAAGGTTTAGCAACCTTCACGGCTGCTCTTACCGATCCGAGCCTGGGTATCGCCATTGCTGTTGCAATTGCGATTCACAACATTCCTGAAGGTATTGCCGTGTCTGTTCCAATTTACTTTGCAACAAAAAACAAAAAGAAGGCATTTTGGTATTCATTTGGTTCCGGACTTGCAGAGCCAGTTGGCGCCATGATTGGCTACCTAATATTACTGCCATTCTTA
>JBFHES010000359.1:0-3547 GCA_041584015.1 Bacteroidales bacterium | reverse complement strand
TCCAATAGTTTCGCCAATGGTTGCTATTGCGCGCCTGGTGAAGGAAAAATACGATAATCCACCGGTAGTTTTCATTGGACCATGTGTGGCTAAAAAAACAGAATCAACCGAGCTCGACGAGGTAATTACCTTTGCAGAGCTACGCGAAATGTTTAAGCGACAGGAGATAAGAGCAAGTGAAGAAAGTGTTGCCGATTTTGATCCACCATATTCAGGTAAGGGTGCTGTTTTTCCGGTAAGTAAAGGTATGCTTAATACAATGGGCAAATTCGATGACATTAGCGTTGGAGAGTCCATTGTAGCCGAAGGTGCCGAGGATTTCAGAGAAGTACTATATGAGCTGGAACATGGGTATTTGGATGCAACTCATTTCGAATTGTTATGTTGCGAAGGCTGTATAATGGGCCCGGGAATGACACCGCATGGGAGAAGATATGCACGTCGTTCAATTATTTCAAATTATGCGAAAGAAAAGCTCCAGAATCTTGATCAACGCCAATGGAAAGTTGATATGGATAAATGGATCGGCTTAGACTTCTCGCGCGAATTTGAGATTTCGGTGCAACGCTTTTTGCAACCCGATGAAGACGCTATACAAGAAGTATTGGCAACAATTGGTAAGTTTGAACCCAAGGACCATTTAAATTGTGGTGCTTGTGGCTATTCAACCTGCCGAGAGCATGCCATTGCGATAATAGAAGGTTTGGCCGAAGATGAAATGTGCCTTCCTTATACGATTGAAAAATTACACGAGTCAATTTCCGATTTAAACGATTCCAACGAGGAACTTGCAAGTGCCCGTATTGCCTTAAAGCAATCAGAGAAACTTGCAGGTATGGGGCAGCTATCGGCAGGAATTGCGCATGAGTTAAATAATCCGTTAGGGGTAATAACCATGTATAGCAACATCCTGCTCGACGAGACCGATGACGAGGAAATGAAGGCGGATCTGGAATTGATAGTAGAACAGGCAGCACGTTGCAAGAAGATTGTAGGCGGGCTGTTGAATTTTGCAAGAAAGAATCAAGTGAAAAAAGGCGAAACAGATTTGGAAGAGTTTTGTCGAAAAAGCTTGAATTCAGTTCTTGCTACCAAGGATGTTGAGATTAAGTTTGTTACCAGCATGGAAGATGCTATGATGTGTATTGATACAGATCAAATGATGCAGGTGCTTACTAATCTTGAAAAAAATGCGGTTGAGGCAATGCCAGATGGAGGAGTTTTAACTGTTCAATTAAGCGACACCGCAAACAATGCAGAAATACGAATTTCCGATACAGGTTCTGGAATATCAAAAGCAAATATGGAGAAAATATTTACTCCGTTTTTTACAACCAAAGGGCTTGGTAAAGGCACCGGGTTAGGCTTGCCGCTTGTATACGGAATTGTGAAAATGCACAACGGACAAATAACTGTTGAATCAAATGATAATCCCGAAGAGGGAGCAACGGGCACATCGTTTAAAATCGTGTTGCCTAGAAATTAATGAGAGTGAAAATTTTAGTGAGTAAGGGTTTTTAAAATTAAGAAGATGGAAAAGAAAACAGTTTTATTAGTAGATGACGACATTGATTATTTAGCACAAATGGAGCTTCAAATAATAAACTTTGGTTTCAACGTAGTAAAAGCCGAAGGTAAAGACGAAGCACTCGAAATACTTAAAAATACAAAGCCTGATTTAGCTATCATGGACTTGATGATGGAAACACAAGACAGTGGTTTTATTTTGGCGTATAAACTAAAGCAAATGTATCCGGATGTACCGGTAGCAATTGCAACTGCTGCAACTCGCGAAACAGGAATTAAATTTGATATTGACCGTCCTGCAGATCGCGAATGGATAAAAGCGGATGTTTTTTTACAGAAGGGAATTAGAAACGATCAATTACACCGAGAAATTAATCGTTTACTAAAGTTATAAGTAAGCAAAGCCTTTATGATTGCTTAAATACAAGTTTTTTTTAGCATTCATAAAGGCAATTATTACTTAACATAGTTAGATAAAATATTAGAGGAAAACATCATGGGAATATTAAAAGTACTAATCGTAGACGATGAACCGGGAATACGTTCCGGGATTCAAAGAGTGTTGCGAAAATTTACTGTGGGTTATCCTTTCATGGAAGACGATTTTGGGTTTGAGGGTATTGAAGCCGGAACAGGTGAAGAAGCTCTCGAGATCATCAATAAGCAAGCCGTTGATATCATCCTTTTAGATAACAAACTGCCGGGAATCCAGGGAATAGATTTACTTGAGCAGATCAACAAAATGCAACTCGATTCGGTTGTGATGATGATTACATCTTATGCATCGCTTGAATTGGCTGTGAAAGCAACCAATAACGGTGCATATAATTTTGTGCCCAAACCATTTACACCGCAGGAACTGAAATCCTCAATTGAGAACATCACAAAGCATCTCTTTCTCCGTCGCATGACATTAAAGATGAAGG
The DNA here is from genome assembly GCA_041584015.1 of Bacteroidales bacterium. Classification (GTDB taxonomy): domain Bacteria; phylum Bacteroidota; class Bacteroidia; order Bacteroidales; family M50B96; genus JBFHES01. The sequence goes on along the minus strand of JBFHES010000359.1, from coordinate 1,094 downwards.
AGGAAGGTAAACAAATCAGATTTCAGTTCCTATCGGTGCTTTCACACGAGTTAAAATCTCCGATTAATGCGGTTGATGGATACTTGAAAATTATGCAAGACAAGCAGGTTGGTGAGAACATCGACGATTACATGACAATGATTGATCGTTCATTGGTGAGATTGCAAGGAATGCGTAATTTGATTATGGATATGCTTGACTTAACGCGTATTGAGTCTGGTAAAAAGCATCGAGATATAAAGGATGTTGATTTGCTTGAAATCTCAAAGTTGGCAATTCATACAATGGAGCCAATGGCTATTCAGCGTAATGTAAAAATTACCTGTAACTGTCCGCCAAATCTTACACTGCAGTCTGATAATGAAGAAATGGAAATTATTTTTAATAATTTAATTTCTAATGCAGTAAAGTATAATAGGGAAGGTGGTAATGTTTACATCGATTTTACACAAGACGAAAAGAATGTGATCATTCGTGTTGAAGATACCGGAATAGGTATTTCACCTGCTGATCAGTTAAACTTGTTTAAGGAGTTTACCAGGATTAAAAACTCTAAAACAAGAGACATTACAGGTTCCGGTTTAGGACTATCAATTGTTAAGAAAATGGTTGAACTAAACGATGGAACAATTTCATTAGACAGTGTTCCTGATAAGGGAAGTGTATTTACAGTATGCTTACCTAAAGAAAGTCGGGAAGCAAAGATAGGTTAGGTTTGGTAACAATATTGTTACTTTTTGTTGTGCCCTGGAAGGTTAGGCTTCCAGGGCATTTTTTGTTTTTATTCAGAAAATCACATAATACTTTTATGCCCACTATTTTAATTAGCCGGGTAGTTTAGAGTTGTAGAACTGCTTGTCTTCATTTGATAGCCTTCACCAGGATTTAAAGTTTCAATCAGGTCGAGATTGTATTGAGGCCAATAAACCTGGCCCATGCTGTTTTTGACCAGACTAATATTCGCAATTATTGGAGCAAAAGTAGGAATTACAGGTGTTGCACTTAATCTGGTAACTCCGAAGAGGCTCCATCCTAAAGCGAGTGGTATAGGGTGCTGTTCAGGATATAAGTAATATCCATTGACTATAAAGGTA
>JBFHES010000358.1:0-3558 GCA_041584015.1 Bacteroidales bacterium | reverse complement strand
CCAGGACCGATTGAATACATTCCTGACTTTATTAACAGAAAGCACGGTCGTGAGCCGATTATATATGACCTTCCGGAAATGGAAGAATACCTAAAGGACACTTATGGTATTACCGTTTACCAGGAGCAAGTAATGTTACTCTCTCGTAAGCTTGCTAACTTTACAAGAGGCGAAGCTGACTCGCTGCGTAAGGCAATGGGTAAGAAGATTGAGTCCATGATGGTGGAACTCAAAGTAAAGTTTGTTGCAGGCTGCAAAGAAAATAATCATCCGGTTGATAAGGTAGAAAAGATTTGGAACGATTGGGCAGCCTTTGCAAAATATGCTTTTAACAAATCGCATTCCACCTGCTACTCAAACGTATCGTACCAAACCGCCTACCTAAAAGCACATTATCCTGCGGAGTTTATGGCTGCTGTTCTTAGTCGTAATCTGGCCGACATAAAAAAGATTACCATCTTTATGGATGAGTGCAAGCGCATGGGCTTAAAGGTGATGGGGCCAGATGTAAACGAGAGTCGCATAAAGTTTAATGTAAACGCCGAGGGTAACATTCGTTTCGGGCTTGGTGCCATTAAAGGTGTTGGGGCTGCTGCTGCACAGAACATCATTAACGAGCGCAACGAGAATGGTCCGTTTACCGACATCTTCGATTTTGTTGAACGTATTAACCTGCAATCGGTAAATAAGAAAAACCTCGAAAACCTTGCAATAGCTGGTGCTTTTGACAATCTACAAGACATTGCGCGCCACCAGTATTTTGCAAAGAACGAGGGAAGCGAATCTACTTTTATCGAAACATTGGTTAAGTATGGCAACAAGCTACAAGCCGAAAAAAATGCACAACAAACTTCGCTGTTTGGTGAAGCTGGCGGTTTTGAGGTAGCAAAGCCAACCATCCCATTTGGAGAAGAATGGTCAACCTTGGCACGATTAAATCAGGAAAAGGAGTTGATTGGCATTTACTTGTCTGCACACCCGCTTGATGAATTCAAACTTGAAATGGACAACTACGTAAGTCATCCATTATCCCTGCTGCATCATCCTGAAAAGCTGAAAGGTAAACGCTTGTTACTTGGTGGAATTGTTACAAATGTACGACACGCAACTACCAAAAGAGGTAATCCTTTTGGCTCTATCGATGTTGAGGATTATTCCGATTCATTCAGAATTACACTCTTTAGCAAAGATTATCTGGAGTTTAAGAAATACTTTAGCATGGGGTACTCGTTGTACATAAGAGCATCTTTTCAGAACAGACCATATGGAAATACTGATGAACTTGAACTAAAAGTAGAGAGCATAGAAATGCTATCAGGATTGCGAGAAAAAATAAAGGTTTTCACCGTAAAGCTTCCGCTCGAAGAAATTAATGAGAACTTCATTACATCAGTAAGCCGTCTTGCAGAAAAGAACAAGGGTAATACTCAACTCAAATTCATCATCTACGACAGACAAGAAAAAGTAGCATTCGATATGTTTAGCCGCAAATACAGAATAGAAGTAAGCGATGAAGTAATGGAGTATTTTGATAAAACATTACATCTGGATTATACCGTTGAATAATTCTCATTTCGCAGTAATTTAAATAATGTTAAGAGAAAAAACATTTTCAAGAAATTCAATTACATTTGCATTCAATTATAATTAATAACTTTTGTTAAATACCTTAAAAACTATAATTATGGCAGTAGAAGTAACCGATGCTAATTTTGAAGAACTTGTTATTAACTCCGACAAGCCAGTATTAGTTGACTTTTGGGCTGAGTGGTGTGGACCATGTAGAATGGTTGGACCAATCGTTGAAGAACTATCAGCTGATTACGAAGGAAAAGCAGTAATGACTAAGATGGACGTTGATAGCAACCCAACGACACCTTCAAAATTTGGAATCCGCAACATCCCTACAATTTTGTTCTTCAAAGGTGGAGAGATTGTTGACAAACAAGTTGGTGCTGTGCCAAAATCAGTGCTTGCTAAAAAAATTGATGCATTACTATAATTATCTAAAGATATTTTAGTTTTAACAGGCATGAGAATTTATCTTGTGCCTTTTTTGTATCATTAAGTAACCCAATTCGCATTGAAAAACTTACAAGACATACAGCAGCTTCAGAAATACGATAATCTAGAATTTCTGGCACGTGAGATTGTTGAAGGATTTATTACCGGTTTACATCGAAGTCCATTTCATGGTTTTTCTGTAGAGTTTGCTGAGCATCGAATTTATAATCAAGGAGAATCGACCAAGCACATTGACTGGAAACTATATGCACGAACAGAAAAAATGTTTGTGAAACGATACGAAGAAGAAACCAACTTAAGAAGCCAGATTATTATCGACACCTCATCATCGATGATGTTTCCGCACAATGAGGATCGACAAAACAAACTGGCATTTTCGGTTTATTGTGCAGCAGCTCTAACCTACTTACTACGGAAGCAACGCGATGCTGTAGGTTTAACGCTCTTCTCGGATGAGATAGAAATGCAAACACCTGCAAGATTATCGCTGGTACATGCCAATATGTTGTATGATAATTTGAACCGCCTGCTGAATGCCGATTATAGCGGCGACAAAAAAGGAACTAAGGCTACGCATTCGCTGCATACCATAGCCGAAAGCATTCACCAGCGCTCGCTAATAATCATCTTCAGCGATATGCTCGATAGCAATCCGGCTGATGAACTATTCTCTGCCTTGCAACATTTAAAGCACAACAAGCACGAGGTTATTCTTTTTCATGTAACAGATAAAAAGCAGGAACAGGAGTTCAATTTCAAGAACAGACCACATCGTTTTGTAGATCTTGAAACAGGCGAAGAAGTAAAACTTAACCCAAACGAAGTACGCGATCAGTACACCAGTTCTATGAAAACTTTCGTTAGTGACTTGAAACTTAAATGTGCACAATACCACATTGATCTAATTGAAGCAGATATTAACGAAGATTTTGAAAAAGTACTTTTACCTTATTTAATTAAGCGTACAAAATTGAAATAGGAGACCCGCAATGCTAAAAGTTATTCGTGCCTTTTGGCCTGCCATCATTTGGTCGCTAGTGATCATATTTCTTTCTACCACCTCAGGCGATAACCTGTCGTTACCGCCCTTTAAGAATGCTGATAAACTTGCACACCTTGGTGTTTATTACATATTATCTGTATTAATCATCATCGGATTCTCCTGGTACCGAAACAAGCAACACCAAACAAGAAGAGCTGTGTGGCTGGCGCTAATTGCTTCTGTTATTCTCGGTGGAATGCTAGAAATAGTACAGGAATATTTTCTGGGTTCACGAGCCGGTGACATCCTCGATTTTTTTGCGAATACCCTGGGTAGTTTCTTTGCCGGGCTTACCTTCTACGTTTTTAAACCTGCGCGCCGTTTACTCAAATAGCAATTAAGTTATTTGCATATGTTCTACTGCTCAAAACTGCACTATCCGTATTTCTTTTGCTACCTTTAGCTATCATATTAATAAGACTATAAATGCTCGGTATCCGCAGCCATACGAACAATCCATATTTTAACATTGCAAGCGAAGAGCATTTGCT
>JBFHES010000357.1:0-3574 GCA_041584015.1 Bacteroidales bacterium | reverse complement strand
TTTTTTATGATCGAATTTAAACAAAATATTGGTGATAATACTGCCCTAATAAATATTAGTATTCCAAATTATTTGTAAACAAGGTTTTTGTGCTTTTGTTCAGTTAAGGCTCAAGGCATTAAAACTGTTTTCCGATTTACATTCGCCTTGTAAGCTGCGAAAGCAATCAATAAGAACACCTTACACACAAACATATTCTTAAACATATAGATATCTCTATGTTTGCATTGTGTGTATATTTGTAATCTAAATTTGATATTATGTTTATGGTATTGATTATAACCGCTGTTTTAATGGCAATCGCAATTGTGGGTATGGGTATCACGATCTTACTTAAGAAAGGTGGTCAGTTTCCGGAAACCCACGTTGGACACAATAAGAACATGCAAAAGCGTAAGATTTATTGCGCAAAAACTTTTGACAGAATGGAACAAAATGCGGTTAGCAAAAGACGTAAGATTCAACGTGTTGCACAGGCATCAATGGTTCAGGTACCTCTTCATCAAATTAATGCTGAAAGCCTCTCGCTGGTCGATCTTGACGATTAAACAAAACAATTTACTTAGCCTCTTGTTATCACAATAAACACAAGCAAATGGATCTTTTTTGGAAACTCATGTTGATATCAGTAATCATTGTTGCGATTGCTATGGCGGGATTGGGAATTAGAATGCTGTTTATGAAAAACGCACAATTCTCCGGTGGAAGTTGTAAAACAGCTCCAGGCTTAGCCGATAAAGGAATAGGCTGTGGTTGCGGCGGAGGATCCTGCGCAACCACTGAAGACTAATCATTCATCTTTATTATCTTGAAATTGCTGCTGGTTTCCTCAGACATAACTTGCAGCATATAAACTCCCTTCTTTAATTGAGGATATAGGTTTTGTAGTGGAATAATATTTTCTCCACTTGTAAGATTTATTTCCTTTATGCCAATAAGCTTACCCTGAATATCGGTTAATCTGAATAGATAACTTGTGTTTCGGACAGACCTAATGTTTATTTGACTTTCAGCGGTAATTGGATTTGGATAAATAGAAACAGAATTTTCTTTCATTTGATCTTCGCTTGCCAAAATGCCGACAACTTCAATATCATCTAAGTAAATGTCGTTACCCTTGTCACTTACACACTCAAACTGTATCATGATTACCTCGCTGGTATTGGTAAAAATAGATATGTTTTTTTCTATTTGTTTCCATTCATCGGCTTGTGGTAAAAATTGCTCGTTATATTCTACTCCTCCCGTTGATGACAGGAAGTAGCCACTTTTTGTGAATCGAATTGACCAACTTTCTCCACAATTATTGCTGATGTATATGTTGAACTCATCATCAGGCTCATCTCTGTTCTGCGCATACGCATATTTAAAGTTTAAATAAACATCTGACATATTAGGATCGACATAAATTGGTGGTGAAATTAAAGAGCTCACCGAGCCTTTTTCATTACTAACCAGCGAAAGCTTGGCAGAGGCCATACCACTGGCGCTGCTTGTTAAGGTGCGTTTCCAGTTTGCCACGCCATCGCCAACCCGCAACCAATTAAGATCACTTCCTTGCTGTTCGTACGCCGGGAAATTAGGCGATTCAAATCCTTCGAAAAACGGAATAGTTGCAAGTGAATCACCCGGTACAATATGAATAATTGACTCTTTTGTAATGACACTATCACCAACCTGATTTCCAACAAACAATGATGCTGAATAGGTTCCTGCCGTTTCGTAGTATATGCTAGGGTTTTGTTGATTTGATGTTGCTGGTGTACCTCCCGGGAAAGACCATAACCAGGTACCAGGAATAGCATTGTAAGAATTATCAGTAAAGGTAACTTCGGTTCCTTCGCAAACCAATGGAAAGTTTAATGAAAAGTCGGCAACAGGAACGCAGGGTAATGCTTGATAACCATCGTTTGTACCCGTGGCCATTAGGTTTTGTATTTGCCAAAGCTCCACACGTTGCCCTACATTTGAGTTCAATGCTGCTCGCATTCTGTCCTTCTGCCCTTGCGTAAACATTCTGGTACAATAAGAATACTCCATGAAGTTCTGCACATTATCAAGTGAGCCACAACTTGACTGACTTAGGTTACACGAATTACTTCCGATGGTTTCAGGAGTATCAGACACCTCGTCATCAATTCCACAGTTTGACAAAACAGCGGGCTCGTTGCTACTTCCCCAAGGATGCGCCAAATTTAAATAATGTCCAGCCTCATGAGTTAAGGTACGTGCTCTATTCAAGCTACTTGTTCCGATACCTCCAACATAATCGTGCCTAACAACAATACCATCGCGATTGGGTCCAATTCCCGGGTAGTACGAATACCCGGCGGCACCAGACGCTACTCCTCCAACAACCCAAATATTTAAATACATATCGCGCGGCCACCTTGAAAGCGGCTTTACATTTTCTCCTGCTGAATAGGACAGATTGGTAAATGTTCTGGTAATACCATCGGTGCAGTTTCCTTCGGGGTCGAGCTTAGCTAGTCTGAATTCAATCCTCGAATCGGCAGCTATTCCTTGAAATTGAGGTATGATAATGGTGGTATCCCAGTTATCTTTTCTAAAATCTTCGTTCATTATACGAATCGCATCTTCCACCTGTTCTCTAGAAATATTCTCCTCACCATAGCTATGCATGATATGCATAACCACAGGAATAACATACACTTCCTCGCTACGGGTTTTACGCTGTATGTATTCTTCTGTAAATTCCTGCAAGATTGCGCGACGTTCTAAAATGGAAGGATCTTCCTCAATGGCTTCTTGTTCCATATCGTGAATACCACATGGACTCACTTGTGAAAAAGCCAGATTAATAAAAACCACTACGAACATAAAACTCATAACGAGTTTACCTAATAACTGCATACTATTCAATTTTGGACTCGTAAAGTTAAACAAAGGACTTTAAGATCGGTTTTTAAAAAAATGTTTAACAAGCAGTTTAACAGCCATTTTAACATCTTAACCTTAACTAACAAACAGGCCAAACTGTACCAACGATAATAGACACACACGAATTTTGATTAAATTATCGAAAAAATAATTTAACAAAAAAGGCGCCCTATTGGAGCGCCTTAAATAATATAATTGTCTGCTTATTTTATAAACTTAAAAGATTGAAGACCTACTTCCGTATGATTTAGTTTGAAATAATATACTCCAGATTCTAATTCCTCAAGGTTGATTTGGGTACTACTTTCTGATCCAACAGGAGCCAAAATGCCCGATCTAACTTGCTGTCCAAGTGCATTAAAAATTGAATATTCATAGCTAGCACTACTCCTGCTTGTTAACTCAACAGTTAAAACATCAACAACCGGATTAGGATAATAATGCAAATGAGATGGTTCCGCATTATCAGTTATTGCTGAAGGAGAAACCTGAATATCGTAACATATCTCATCGTAGCATGTTGGATCAGCTAAATCGATAATTGTTAAACAAACATTGAATGTTCCGAAGGTGGTATAATTATGTGAAACGCTTGATCCTGTTCCTGTATCACCATCGCCAAAGGTCCAGTTATACAGATAAGTTGGTGTTGCGGTGTTTGCCTCAAATGATA
>JBFHES010000356.1:0-3627 GCA_041584015.1 Bacteroidales bacterium | reverse complement strand
CGCATTATCGACAAAGTGCCTGGCCATTAAATGCGAGATGATAAGCTTGCCTCCGAAAAAGAGATCGGTTTCTCGCTCACTTACTGCAAGCTGAATCTTCCCTTCCTTGTTTATTACTCCTCGGTAACTCTTCGGAAGATTCTTTAGAAAGGATGCCTTAGTCTTTATAGTTTTCAGGTTAATTCGCCCAAAATGATCGATGGTTCCATGCAACCGTACCGGATATTCAAATTGATCGAAAGGCAAGATAGCTAAGTTTGAATCGAAACTGGAGATTTTGCTTAAACCGGTATTTAAAACCTTGCCCTTAAATCTTGTTGCGTAAGAACCAAAAAAAGAATATTCACGGCTATGCACCTTAAACTTAATGTTATCAGACTGCAACAAGGCCATGTTCTCTTTTGCCAGCTTTTGATAACTCACATCACTAGCTAATAAATACCTGTCTATTAACAAAGCCTGGTCAAGCATTAATGTATGTTCCTGATCTTTTAACTTGGTAATTTTAATGTCACTAAAAAATCCTTTCTTTAAGCTTTGTTCCTTTAACTTAGCTCTTGTTTGCAGAATTTCACGTTGAAGATCTTCTAGTTCCTCCAGCGATAGCTTAGCCCTTGTTTCAGATTCCATGTTCACCTATTGTAGTTGTTCAAAAGCACTTTGTTGTTTGCTAGCATAAGTACTCAAATATAGAATTGTCCTATGCCTTTTCCAAGCTTAATACGAATGAAATGATTTAGCAATACAAAGGCCCATTAGATTTTTTCTTAAAGATTCAGCAACTTTGTACCAACCTATTTTTTTGATAGTAATTACAAATGAAACTTAGCGAGAAACATCAGCGTCTTTTAGCGGCCTATTCAGGTGAGAACCTCAACCTGATTAGTGCTAAGCTCATCGAGTTGTATAAAAACAAAAACTACAGTACCCTTTTTGAGATTAGTAATAAGGTAGGAATCAATGAAGACCAACCAGCTAAATGCTTTTCACAGCTCATCAAATTATATCACCCCGACAGAGGCGAACAACACCGCAATGAAATTGAACGCATCATTCAACAGGAAAGGTATTCTTTGCTAAAAGCATATGATCATATTTTAACAATTGATATAAACAGCATGCAAGTTAAGCCCTATGTTGATGACGATATTGATTACAACCCGGAGTATGTTTATGATGATGGATATACGGGTTTTGATGCCGATGGTAATTATGTAGAGGATTTAGATAACCGCCATGCAAAGGAAGAGGAGCCTGACGAAAGTTACGAACCCACATTTTACAACATATTAAAACTGCGCTTATACGGCCATATAGATATTGAAATACCGCCTTACTATTTACATGATCACGACGAGGTAGAGATAACCAATCATGATATGGAATACCTTGATGGCATTGAACATTGTATTCATGCGCGCAAAATAAATCTATCGCAAAACTTACTTACCGATTTAAGCGGACTAGTTTCACTACAGCATATTGAGGAGCTGAATCTATCGGACAACAACATCAGTTATCTTGATGCACTAAGCAATTTATCGAAACTAAAGAAGCTAAACATAGCTGACAACCAAATTGAAGACCTAACGCCACTTTATGAGCTGGAACACTTGAGCATAATTAACATAGAAGGCAACGATGTTCCCGATGAGCAAATAGAATATTTAAACGAACTTGGTGTTGTAGTTATAAAATAGACTTTGCCTCCACTTATACTATTCAACATAGGGTGTGATTAAGGGAAATATAGAGCGATCATTCTCGACCAAAATCCTTAATTTCACAACTTCAAAAAAAATCATACGATGAACAAATTTGTACTGCTTTCACTTGCCATTCTTTTTTCGCTTGCTTCAACTAATTCATTGGCTCAAACAGATCCAGTTGTTGAACAAATAATCAAGCTGGGTAAAACCGATAATCAAACGATGGATCACCTGGATGTTCTTACCAACAGAATTGGCGGTCGTCCGGTTGGATCGGCAGGATACACAAATGCAGCTAATTGGGCAGCCAGCAAATTTCGCGAATGGGGCATGACCGTACAAATGGACGAAGCAGGATCGACCCCGGTAGGTTTTAATCGTGGCCCATGGTTTGGCAGAATGTTAGATACAGATGGCATGCACTTGCATTTTGCTACACCGTCATACACTTCAGGCACAAAAGGCGTTCAGCGTGGGCATGTGGTAAAGGAACCAAAAACGCAAGCAGAATTCGATCGCATGAAAGGCACGCTAAAAGGCGCATGGGTACTTATTACAGGAACAAGCAATGGCTTTCCAGTCGATATTTCTGAATACGCAACTAACTATCGCGATTCGCTTATCGCTGACAACTTATTACTTAAAGAAGCAAACAGAGCGATTAATAAGGCTAACAAAAAAGCAAAGAAAGAAAAAGACAAGAAGCAACTTCACGAGATGAATGATGCACCTGCATTGTTCTATAAGCAAATGGTAGAAGCCGGCATTCTTGGGATTATTCAATCAGCAAAGGTTCCAATCCAAGCCATGTACGACAGAAAGAATCTCAACAATTTGACCTTCGAAACGTTGCCAGCCGTCCCGGATATCAAGCTCGATTATCAGCAATATAAAATCATTGAGCAAAAGGTTAAGGAACGCCGCTATTTCCAGCTAGAGTTTGACATTAGAAATCACTTTAGCCTTGGCCCGGTAAAATACCATAATGTAATTGGTATTATTGAGGGAAGCGAGTTTCCGGATGAATACGTAATCATGAGCGCGCACCTGGATGCCTATGATGTGGCCACTGGTGGTGTAGATGATGGTTCTGGTGTTTCAGTTATGATGGAAGCAGCACGATTAATTATGGAGAGCGGTGGTAAACCTAAACGCACAATTATGGTTGCTCTTTGGGCTGGCGAAGAATTTGGCTTGCTTGGATCTAGAAGCTGGATAAATAAAAACCCTGACAAGCTTGGCAAAATTGCCAACATGTTTAATAAAGATGGCGACCCTACCGTGCCAGCTTACATGTCAGTTTCTGAAGCAATGATGGATGACATGGAAAAAATATGTGCTCCGATTAGCTCGATTAATCCTGACTTCCCATTTGAGCTTAGAAAGCGTAAGCCATCTAAACGACCAGCAAAGGCATGGGGAACAGATAGCGGTCCGTTTGCTGTTGCCGGAGTCCCAACAATGAGTATCAGAAGAGAAGATCCGAAAGGCTACAACTTTTCCTATCATGAGATTTGGCACACAGAGCGCGACTTATACAACAAGAGTATTCCTGAGTACCAGGAGCACGCCTCAATGGTTTATGCGATTGTAATTCTAGGAGTTGCTAATTTAAATCATCAGCTATCGAGCGAAGGATATTATTTAGATTAAACCAGCGTATGAAAATAAGAGCAATCGTATTTTTCTTGGTCGTTGTTTTTGCTGCATGTACTTCGAATAACTCAGGTAGCGCCAATGACGTTGCGACAATTAATCATTTGGTGTTTCTGCAACTTAAAGAACAAATGACCAGCGCCGATTCTTTGTTTTTTATTGAAAAGATCAATCGTCTTAAAAACATTAATGAGGCAATTGAATTTGAGGCTTCTTATCGTAAATCAACCGGAGATAAGCGTGCACTTGCTGATTTCGATTT
>JBFHES010000355.1:0-3660 GCA_041584015.1 Bacteroidales bacterium | reverse complement strand
CTAATATTCGCAATTATTGGAGCAAAAGTAGGAATTACAGGTGTTGCACTTAATCTGGTAACTCCGAAGAGGCTCCATCCTAAAGCGAGTGGTATAGGGTGCTGTTCAGGATATAAGTAATATCCATTGACTATAAAGGTATCGGCGGTAAACAACTTTATCTGATAAGCTTCACCTATCTCAACATCTCCAATATTATTAAAATTAAAACTTGGCCAATAAACCTCTCCATTCTCATCTTTTGCAATACTAACATTGGCATTAATTGGTGCAAGAACTGAATCTAAAAGCGGGTAATATGGATCTACATTTAATGAGAAGATGCTCCATTGGTGTGGTCGTATTACCTCCTGGCTTGACATTGCACGTACCCAAGCTGTATCTAAAAGCTCACATTGGCTGGCATCGCTTACCGTTAAGTAGTAGTAACCATCCGGTAGATTATTTAAATCTTCGGAGCTACTTGAATTCGACCACAGGACGGATAAGGTTCCATTGCCTCCTGATATTGTTAAATCAATCGCACCATCAGCTGTTGTGATACTGCTTGCATGAGTAATAGCCATGTCTGAAAATATCTCGTTTGCCTCGAGTATCTCTATAATTCCGGATACGGTACAGTAGGTATCACTTAAAGTATAGGAATAAACACCTGCTGTTAAATTCTCGTTTGCCGCCGTATTAACACTGTTAGACCAGCTATAGTTATACGGAGGATTACCGCTACTCGCGTTTATTTGTGCACTCCCATCGTTCAAGCCAAAACAGCTAATGTCGCTACTATTGATCGTAAACAGTGGTTCAGCATGCACACCTACTGATTGAATGGCTGTATCCGATATTCCATAGTTATTTGTGTAAATATACTTTACCTCATAGTTGCCATCACCAAGGCTTAGCGGGCTAAGTAGGCTATTTATAATTCCATTTATAGTAAAAATGCCTCCTAAAGGAGTGCCCTCTAATATAATGTCCTGGTGGTTGGTGCAGTAATCAGGATTTAAATTATTGATGCTCGCCACAAAAGCCTCGCTTACACTTCCATTTTCGAATGATGTATTAATCACATTCGCTCCGAAATCGGCAAGCTCGCAACCCGAATTTAATGTGATATCGCACTCGCCCCCCAGGTAGGTAAACTTTATATCGCAGATAGCTGTACTGTTTAAATTTACTCCTGCTGATTGCGCACTCCAGGCAATTCCTACCTGAGATTGGGAAACAATGTTATTTGCCAGTGCACCAACTATTGCAAGGTTAAAATTCATGGTTGTATCGTACTGCAGTACCGTGCTATCGTAACCAACAAACAGAGTTAAGGCTCCCAGGTTGCTTATGTTGTTAACATCTACCGAAACCATTAATGTCGATCCCGGACTTATATTATAGTCATCTATTGAAACAGTTTGTCCGAATCCTGGCAATGCCAGTATTATAAATGCGAATAGGTAGATTGTTTTCATGTCGGTCGTTTTATCGGTTAACTATAAACTTTGTTCTGAACTCTTGTTTTTTGTCTGAACTTGAATTTAAACTTAAAAAGTAGTTGCCAGCCGGAAATGAGCTAACATCAATTGATGTTTGTTCATTACTTAAAATATTTACAACTTGGCTGAAAGCTACTTGGGCTGCGTTATTGTGAATTGTTAAAACATAGGTGCCGGGCTTTATTTTTTCTGTGTCTATTTTTAGCTCCTTGCTTACAGGATTAGGGAATGTTTGTAGTAAGTTATTTAATTGATTAGCATCTTCAATGCCCCATACAATCTCGAGTTTGGCTACTTGTGAAAGAATGGAGACACAACCGCTTAGTTCACACCTGTAGTACGTGCTGTCATCTGAAGCTGCAATATCTTGAATCTGTAAAATGTTTGTGGTTGTACCAATGTAATGACCATCATCAACAAGGTCATTCCAGTTAGTGCCATCCATTATCTGCCACTGATAAGCGGTTGTCTCGGTAGCTACAACAACAAATGCAACATTGTTGCCTGCTTCTTGAGAATACTCACTTGTTGGCTCATTTAAGATGGTTGGTGTTGACTCAGAGCGGATCATTCCATTATTTAGATCATATGCTACCACATTGGCGTTTACATCTGCAATTTCGCTAAGCGTATCTAGCGCAACCTCCGATTCAATTCCCTGGTACAGAAAGTTGAGTGTAAACACGGTATCGGTACCAAGGTTAAGTGCATTGGTTGACGACCACGAAACGGCCACAAGCCCAATTGGATCACCGGTTACATCATGCATAACATCATTGTAAAGCAAACCAGTTAGTGATGCTGGAATGTTAGAGATGGAGTCGAATACTAATTCTTCAGGTTTGTAAGTGATATGAAGAGTTATGGCTCCTACATTTAATAGATCAGTGGAGACAACCTGCATTTGAGCGGCATTGTTATAACAAGAAACTGTATCCAGAATAGAAATGGATTTGGTTTGTGCGTAGCTAAAAGCTGTAATAAAAAGTGCAAATACAAATGTAAAATGTTTCATAGCTTTATATTCTTTATTAGATGAATGGTCTGTTATTTTAATTGATGTTGAATATAACTTTTTTTACGCTTTTAAACCAAACAATCTATTATTTAGAGAGCTAGCTCTCTGGATGTGAAACAGGAGGGGAGCTACCCCTCCTAATTTCATATTAATCTATGATCATATTAATTGACTTTTGAATAAGTTCGCCATCCATCATAACCGAAAGCTGGCATTGATAAATTCCGCTTGCTAAATTTCCTCGCTTAAGTGCATATTGATGCTTACCTGGATGTAAATAATCACTTGTAATTACCTCAACTTTTTCACCAAGGTAATTGCAGATTACTAAAGTTACAGCTCCATTTGCCGGAAGTGTAAATGCAAGTTCGGTTTGGTTCTTAAACGGGTTCGGATAGTTTTGATACAAGGTGATTTCTTCTGGATTACTAATCTCTACTGAAGGATAATTAAAGCTTAAATTACTAAGAACGCTTGCTTTATCGTTTGCTATTTCACAATTCCAAAGTGCTTTTAATTCAAAGTCATCAGCACCTTTTGTAAGCACAAACTCCAATGAAAGTAACACGTCTCTTGCTTTAAGACTTGTTGCATTAAGCGACGACCAAGCCATATTAATAGTGGAACCATCGTCATTTACTTCCATTCCAAAGAGAGCCGTACTCATTTGTACAAATTCTACCATGTTCTCTGGATAGTCAATGCTTAGCGTTAGGGCTCCAAATTCAAGCATTTGTTCAGTTGTAATATCAAGTACAAATGTTTCCCCTTCTCTTACAGATAAAGTCCCTGACTTTGTAAGTGAGATGTCGCTTGATAAGGCGTTCTTATTTGGCTGGGTAACATACGATCCGTTCAGATCGCCAAAGCACATTCCTAGTAGATCAACATTCTGACTGTTACTCATATTAACAGCTGCAGACTGGAACAACCAGTCGCCAGATGGGAAGGAATTAATGCTACCAATTGTGCGCCGTTTGATCAGCAGACCATCGGTGGCATTAACTATTGTACTTGCATTTACATCGGCACCTAGTTCTGTAAAATCGCTAAGCGCATAACTGCCAATTGTAAACAGGTTGATGATCAGTGCATCTGTTGAGTTGCCTCCGTTCCAGCTGGCACCATATGCCGCTTCAACCGTATAATCTCCTG
>JBFHES010000354.1:0-3690 GCA_041584015.1 Bacteroidales bacterium | reverse complement strand
CATTGGAATAGCATTATGAACACTACCTGAAGCTTGCTCAACACCATTATAATAAATTCTACCGGCAACACCATCATAAGTGATTGCAAGATGAACCCATTGGTTTGTTGCAAGTGGAGTAGTTGTTACAACCTGCTGTTCAGTAGTACCCTGACGGATAGTGAAAGCTACATTACCTGAAGTTCCATCTGATAAAGTAATAATTACATTATCGTTGTCGCCATTACCAAAATCGATAAATCTACTTTGGTTGTTATTTGAACGCTTGTAAACCCAACCTTCAACAGAGAACTGAGAACCAAAATAGTTATCAGCAGGAAGCTGTGCATATTGCGCTGTTCCGTTAAGATCTAGTGAGTAGTTACAAATATCATTTAATGATTCGAATGTAGAAGCAATCGTATCATTTAAAGCACTTACATCGTTGGCTAAGTCTACCCATGCAACAATCTCGCTTGTTCCAGCAGTTGCAATAAAGCTCGGTAAAGCAATAACTTCGTTTGCACCAGAAGCAATTGCACCAGTGTACGTAAATGTTGTGGCTGTTCCTCCGTTTACAGAATAAGAGATATCCATTGAAGTAATATCTAAAAGTCCCATATTGGTTACACTAACGGATGGAACCAAAGGCTGACCAGCTACTGACTGGTTAATTGCTGGATTGAATTCAGTAATCCATGCATCATAATCACCACAAACAAATGGAGCATCACTTGCTGCATAAACAGCATTATGAATAATACCATCATTATTGTTTTTAGAATCTACGGCCATACCACCTGGCTGGTCGAAGTTCCAATAACCCATAAGATCATTATAAGCAGGGTGAGCATTATCAACAGGCTTCACCATCCACTCGGTAATCTCTGCTTGAGATAAACCAGTTCCCCAGATACGAACCTCATCAATAAGTCCATTCCACCAGCGGTTACTGTAATCAACACCAATTTGGATTAATGCGTTGTTATCACCAGAAAGTGCACTACCGCCAACAGCATAAGGTACACCATTAATATATAAGGTATTTGTTCCATTAGCGCGAACAGCAGCAACGTGATACCATTGGTTTGTTACCAATGTTTCATTTGCTTCGCCTTCGTTGAATCCCATTTTTGAATACGGCCATGAACCGCTAAGGCGCAATACATATCCTGAAGGGCCGCCACTTGGGTATCGAGAAATTACTCCAGCTAACCATGAGAATGCAGCAGGCTTAACCCATGCTTCCAATGTATAATCTGTAGAGTTTAATGTACTATCACTAGGAATTTCTACCCAATCGCCACTGCCATCAAATGAAAGCGCATAATTACATGATGCAGCTAATACATCAAGCATTGCACAAGTACTGTCATTATTTGTAATTACGTCACCAGTTAACTGAGTAAAGGCACAAATATCAGCAGCTACACCAGGCATAGTAAAACCAGGAAGGTTAACTGTATCTGTTTCGCCGGATGCTAAACTACCTGTCCAAGTATATGGAGTAGCAGCAACACCACCAATTGCATAGTTAATATCACTTGAAGTAAGAATGGCTGTTCCGAAGTTTTGAATAATTACTGTAGGAATCGCCGTTTCGCCTTCAACCGTTTGATCCAATGGTGCAAGAATCTCAACAACACCTGCATCAATAGCTGGTGTTCCATATGAATTCACACAATTGTATACTATAGTACCAGTTGTACTTGTAGGATCAATTGTCCATGCACAAACTGTAAAGTTTCCAACAGGAACTATAATACTAGTTGTAAATAACATGGTATCAATATCACCAGGTAACATAGTTGTGGTATTCACTTGCATAATTGTATCAACTCCAAATGCATAGTAAACATCAAAGTTTGAAACAGTATCAGCACTAGTATTGGCTATTATAACTTCTGGAAACACAGCTGTTCCTGCGTCGTAAACCGAACCTGGTTGAATCCATCCAGTTACATTAACTCCGGGACAGGATACGATTAAACTTTCCAGGCTAGCATCGCCCATACTTGCTACTTCAACACCGTTGTAGTCGTAGAATTTATAAGAATTCTCATAAGACCAGCTACCAGCTGAGTAATCAGTTGAGATAACATCACCAGTATTAACAGTAATTGTAATTGGACCGTAAGTACCACCCGAGCCAATTGTTAATCCTGTTTGTACCGCAGTACCATTTACATAAACAGTGAGTGCACCGCCGTTCCATCCGTCTCCATAGGAGTCGTATAAAACAACCGTGTAGTCACAAGCTATTGCGCTAATTGCCGAGAATAGGCCAAGCAACAACACAATGCAACTTTTGCATAAATTGTTCTTCATTCTTCAAATTTTAAGGTTAGAAACTTTTTATTTAAAAACTTAATTGATATTATTTTTCAAGTAGATGTTGCTTGAGCAAGCGTCCACATGAGTTACGAATGTTTAAATCCATATTTACTTTTACAACCTGCTTGGGTCTGCTTTCTGTGGTTTTAGACACAATCTCATCAACCAAAATATCGACGGCAAATCGCCCCATTTCATCAACATTTTGTTTAACAGCAGTTAATGCAGGTGTTATATACTTGAAATAGTCCATGTCGTCGAAATTTACAAATGCACAGTCGTAAGGAATACGAACATTCATTGTGGCAAGTGCCTCGTAACATAACATGGTTAATTTATTATTGGTAACATAAAGCGCATCAATCCCATTCGGGCTGCTTAATAGTTCAGCTAGTGTTGTTTGTATCAATTTTATATCTGCATCAAAAGGTACTTCTTTTATTAGGTTTTTATTAAATGGTATATTATGCGCCTTTAGTGTAGCTTTATAAGCTTCAACTCTGTCGCTCATCGATGGTAGATGATTAAGAGTAGTTACAACTCCAATCCTCCGATATTTTAATTTACATAAATGATCAACTGCCTTATACGATCCATCGTAAACTTCTGACTGAACCAGGTTTGTTTTTAATGCTTTGTAGTGACGATCGATAAGAACAAGGGGATAATTATTATCTCTTAGATTCTTTATATCTTCTCTGTTGTAACCGGTAGATGAAACAATTATTCCGTCCATCTTTCTTTCGCACATTAATTGAATAATCTCCTTTTCCCGACTCGGCTCCTCATGGCTACTCACCATCATTACCTCGTATCCCTTTTTTCTGGCTTGCTCCTCTACACTTTTGGCAAGTTTGGAATAGAAAAAATTACTTACATCAGAAATAATCAATCCAATGGTGTTCGTTTTTCCCAGGAGTAAACTTTGAGCTAACTTATTGGGCTTATAGTTAATTTTTTCAGCATAGTCGTAAATACGCTTTTGTGTATCGAGGGGGATATTGTTTTTATCGCCTTTCCCGTTTATCACATAAGAAACTGTTGCCGTGGACAAGCCCAGGTTTTTAGCTATTTTACTTAATGACATACTTTCGGTTATAGAGGTGGGCAAGATACGAACATTACTTAAACAAGTCAACACACTCCACCATAATCAAGAATCAAAGAGTATTAAAAAATTGTTAAAAACACAAAATACTGACAACATGAGACTTACACAACTTAAGGCTTTAAGTTCGTGGATTTTTCCTATATTGATCAAATTATTTGCAAAAATACATTTTTATTTATGTGAAATATCATAGAAAAGCCAACAGGAATAGAACAACTAAAGATTTTTAACAATCAATATCAAACATTATGTTTTACAATACTTTT
>JBFHES010000353.1:0-3755 GCA_041584015.1 Bacteroidales bacterium | reverse complement strand
TATGTGGCAACATTATTAATGCTCGTTTTACTTTCGTCTTGTGGTTTTAACCCGGTTACTGTTACTGGTGTTGATGGTGTGAAAATACATAAAGTAGAGGATAATATTGCAACGCTGCATCTGGATCTTAGAATTAAAAACCCAAACACTGCTGCTATTAAGATTAAAGAGATAGATTTATTGGTAACCTATGGTGATGTTCAATTAGGTCGTGTATTTAATGAAACAGGTTTTAAGCTTAAGCCAGATTCGCATGCTTCATATATTGTTCCTGTTCAGATTGACACTGAAAATCTAAAGAAAAAATCGGGGAGTTTATTAAAGTCATTTTTTACCAAAGGAATTACGGTGAATATTGACGGACACATAAAGGCCGGAACTTTTATTGTTACTAAGAAAATAGATATTCACCAAAAGGCAAACCTCGATTTACTTAAAAGCCTTTTCGATTAATTTCATCAGCCAGAAAACTTGAAAACTTACGAGCAGATGTTTCGGTAAGATGACTGCCATCATAGGAATGGTAGTCGTTTATATTCACTTGAATGTAAGTGCCTCCGGCTAGTTTAACCGCTGTTTGTAATAAGTTTTCATTAAATTCGCTTACTTCATCTTCCATTTGCCGCAGCTCTGGAGTTGTTGGTGGGCGGTAAACGAAAACGGAAATTCCTGATTCACTCCATCTTTTAATTTGCTTAAGAAGGTCGTTTAATAACTGCTCATCAACCTTGTTTTTTGTGAAGCTTTCCTTCGATGACTTCAATGCCTTTTTTTGATTCTCAGGTTCAATGTGCGAGGCTACCCAACCATTGTCGTAATACTCTTGATAGTAAAGTTCCTTTGGTGTTTTTGTTTCCTGAAAAATATAGACTGATGGTTTAACTGGATTGAAGAATTTCGTGTAATATGCAAAATATACCCGATCCAAAACCTCTGCCTGAGTTCTTCCCATTTCTGATCGAAACTGCCCGTTTGCAGCGGCATGTTGCGTTAACGACCAAGGTGTAACTCCTATTAGAATGACTTTCTGGTTATTATCGGTTTTTAGTCTCTCGTCAGTTGCTTTGTAAATCTCGTTATTCAAACCACCTGCCGAAAAAGCAAAATTGAAGAAATTAATAGTTTGAATTTTCGAAGTTAATGTAGCAGGATCAACGCCTCGGTATGTGCGCGAATCGCCAATGATTATTCCATTGTATTTTTCTGATTGATGCACCTTGTTGGTCCAGAATCGATTGTACTCTGGTTTCGATGCAATAACCGGATTATTCTCCACAGGTTTTAAATAACCGGCCAGAATAAGTATCGGAAGTAGTACAATTGCTAATATGGTCAATCTATCTTTGATCATTTAAAATTGGAAATAAATAAATTCACTACCTGGTCCGCGAAGAAAGATACAAGCGGCAATTACCAGAGCCATCCAAATAACTTCAACTGTTTTATATTTAAAAATGCTGTGCCTGATTTTTGAATCACGTAGATAAGGAAAAACAAGCTCAGGAATAATGGCCACTGCCAAAAAGAATCCTTGATCGAAGTTGAATTTCCAAGGAGCTGCATTTGCCGTAAACATGATTTCGAGAATTTCTATTGCCTGATCAAAATCGCTGGCTCGAAAGAACACCCAAGCAATCCAAACTTGCACGATAAGCAGAATTCTGCTGGTAATTCTCCCAATAATAGATTTTGATAAGTACTGTGGAAAGTTACTGATGCGCTCAATGCTAAGAAAGAATGCATGAATACCTCCCCAAATTATAAAGTTCCAGGCAGCACCGTGCCACAAGCCTGATACCAACATGGTAATCCACATATTAATATGTGCGAACCACTTTCCTCTTTTCGAGCCTCCTAGTGGAATGTAGAGGTAATCGCGAAACCATGACGATAAGGAAATGTGCCAACGTGTCCAGAAATCACGTAAAGAAGTGGCTGTGTATGGATGATTGAAGTTTCGATCGATGCCGTAACCCAACCAGACCATAAGCCCTCGTGCAATCTGGCTATATCCTGCAAAGTCGTAATAGATTTGAAATGCAAACAAGGTAGTAATGTACCACCAATAAGTGGTAGAACCTTTCAGTAAAGGTGCATCAAAGGCATAATTTATAAAAGGAGCAAGATTATCAGCAATTACCACTTTCATAAAAAAACCGTAGGCAATTAATCGCAAACCTTGCCAGCGCTGCTCTTCAGTTGGTGAAACATAGGTTTTTAAGCGATGAAGTAAATCGCTGGCCCGCACAATTGGACCCGCTACCAACTGTGGAAACAAAGCCAGATAGGAAAAGAAATGGAATAAATTCTTAACAGGTTCTAATTTGCCTTTGTATACATCAATGCTGTAACTCATCGATTGAAACGTATAGAAGCTGATTCCGACAGGAAGGATTAATACAAAGTCAGGAATATTGCCAAGCAAATTGCTGGGTACGCCAATGAGGTTTAATAAAGTGTCAATGTTCTCTGCTAAAAAGCTGCTGTACTTGAATATGGCCAGTGAGCCAATGTTTCCGGCCAATGAGAGTATTAAATACAGTTTTTTACGCTTGGGCTTTGAGCGCATACGCAGTCCTGCAATATAATCTATCAGACCACTAAATACGATGAGAAATAAAAAGCGCCAATCCCACCATCCATAAAATATAAAGGATGCCACCACGAGTGTCACAAATCGGGCTTGTTGTTTTTTTCTGACAAATGACCAGGTCAGAAAAAATAGCAATCCAAATATTAGAAATATGAATGAGTTAAAAAGCACCTATGGTAGTTTGAATTTATTTAACGGCTCCAAAAATAATGTTATTCCTGAACTTAGCGCAAATAGTTATTATTCTTTCGATACAACCTTACTCTTTATTTTTCCGCTTGACAAACGAGTTATCACCACATCGCTTTTAGCAACTTGCTCTGCATTTGTTACTATCTTACCATTAAAGGTTGTCATGGAATAACCACGATTAAGAATGTGTTGCGGATCTAAGTGATCATTATCTGAAGCGAACATGGCTAGTTGATGGCGTGCCTGCATTAATTTGGTGGTGATATCATGCGATAGCTTTTCTTGCAAAAATTTAAGCCTGTTTTTTTTCTTGTTGCTCTGTTGTTCAAGGCTGTGACTGAGTTCTTGTTTCCGATAATGTAAGTGCTGATGTTGCTTGTTGATCATTGCTTTAGCAGCAGACGACAGTTTGTTGGTGACGCTGGAAAGGTGCTCTTTTTTGTTGCCTATTTTTCTGTTTACAAGCGGCACAAAACGATAGCTCTGCTGATTTAGGTTTTGAGCGGCATTGTCAATTTGCTCAAGCACACCCGAGGAAACAGCATTTCCCAGCTCATCAACATGTGATTCGAAATCGCCAATCTTAGAGATAAAGAATTCGGCAACTGCAGTAGGTGTTTTCATGCGCGTATGAGCTACCAGATCAGCGATACTATCGTCGCGTTCGTGCCCAATACCTGTTATTACTGGCAATGGAAACTGAGTAATATAATAGGCCAGATCGTAATGGTCGAAGCAACTCAAATCCGACTTTGATCCACCCCCTCTGATCAGTGCCACTGCATCAAAGAAGTCTTCGTGCTCATACACCCGGTCGAATGCCTGCATAATGCTTTCTTCTGCTTTGGCTCCCTGTACAATTGCTGGAAATACTTTTAAATAAAACTTATAGCCGTACTCATTCCCTTCAATCTGATTAATGAAGTCGTCGAGACCGGCAGCCGTTTCTGATGAAATGATAGCAATGCGT
>JBFHES010000352.1:0-3798 GCA_041584015.1 Bacteroidales bacterium | reverse complement strand
GTATAATACCACCAAACCACCCAAAGCATGCTTTTTCTTGAATGTTCTATCATACTGGGTGATTAACTCGAAATAAGTTTTGCTATCGGAATAACTGGATAATTCGAATTCATCAATATACTCTGTACCCTCTTGCAAGGGCGTTAGGCTAAAATTACCACCAGATATACTGGCATTATCTATTCCGTAGAGAAATGGTTTATAGTTTCTTGAGGTACCATTAAGGCTGTATGACTTAATAGATGCCATACCTCGCATTTCTAATCCTTCGGTAATAAAATCCAAATCCTGAGTTAACTGTATTTGCGATAGGATGGTTGATCTAAATCGATCTTTATATCCTTTTACCATTTCAGCATATGGATTTGGTCTGTCAGGGTTTGGGGTTCCCAGGTAACCAAACATGGTGTGTCCTACATATTCCGTTTCTGGTGTTTTCTCATAATACTGCGGATAGTCCACCGGATTTGATTGCATAACCTGCGCAAAAATATCATTGGCTTCAACAACTGGCCCGTTGTACTTATCAAAAAGCGACGAGAACTTCACAGCAACTTTAGTCGTCTTTGAGAGTTTTATATTCACATTCGCGCGTAAATTATATTTATTAATGTCGATGTTATTATTGAAATTATTCAAAGGATCGACTTTAAGTAAACCTTGCTCATTTATATAGGTGGCAGAAAGATAATATTGTGCAATATCGCCACCACCATTCACATTTAGGTTTGCCTTTTTATTATAAGCCAGTGGTTTGAATAACTCATCGTACCAATCAACATTCGGATAAATCTGTGCATTTAGATTATTTCTGGTTGCTTCAATTTTTGTTTTATCATAGGCAAGATTGGCACCTGGAAAATCATTTCTGAGTGCCTGATTGTAGAGTTCCATGTAATCAACTCCATCGAGAAAATTATTTGTTTGGGTAGGCGTTGCCAGATAATTATCGTAGCGAACAGAGATTCGTGCTTTTCCTTTTCGTCCTTCCTTAGTAACTATATACACCACACCATTTGCTCCTTTAGATCCATAGAGCGAAGTTGCAGTTGCATCTTTCATAATGGAGAAACTAGCAATATTATCCGGATCCATGCGTGCGAGGTCGCTGGATGAAACTTCTAAACCATCAACCAAAATTAGCGGACTGTTTCCGTAACCAAAGGAAGTAACACCTCTAATGAAGAACTCGGTATTATCATTTCCTGGTTCACCTGATCGCTGATAAGCAATAATACCAGACATTTGACCTGCCAGTGTATTGGTAAGGTTGGCTGTCGGCTGTTTTAATTTTCCGGGATTAATTGTATTAATGGAAGCGATAACACTCTCTTTGCGCTGTTTCTGAAAGGCAACCACCTGAACAGCATCAAGCATTTCTGCGCTTTCTTCCATGATCACGTTAATTACGCTATTGTTTTTTACAATTCGTTCCTGGGGCTCATAACCTATATAGGTAAATAGCAAGGTGTCGCTGGCCTTAACGCCAACCAAAGCATACTTTCCGTCAACCGAAGTTGCTGCTCCATTACTTGTTCCTTTTACAGAAACTGAAACACCGGGTAACGAGATGCCTTCTTTGTCTACCACTACACCTGAAACCAGTCCTTTCTGCGCAAACGCATAAAAACCCAGTGCCAGAATAATGCTAGTGATGAGTATAAGTTGTTTCATCTAATTATCATTTTAGTGTTTTGTTTAATTCTGCTTTAATAGTTCCTTAATCACCATTTTGGGGGTTCGATCTACATTATACAAACCCCAATGCTTTTCGGCTCCCATCATGTTATCCGGGTTTCCTTTCCAGTCTTCATCAAATGCCTCGAAAAAGAAAGTAGTCATGTTCATTTTTTTTGACCATGCCATTAAATCGTTGAAATAGGTAACTTGCTTTTCTTCGCTGGCACGCTCTCCAAACTCCGATGCTATTGTTGCCCAGCCGGCTTCACTAATTACGATTGTTTTATTCGGCATTGATTTACGAACATTCAACACATCATTAATTGTATTTTCCATAGCTGTATCAATGTCATGTCCTGTCCAAAGCGGATAAGTATGAATTGCCAGAAAGTCAACTGCTTTTGCAAGCTCTGCTCCTTCATCGGCCCACCACTGGCAATTTTCGGCCACTGATACTTTTTGATCTACAGCAGCTTTAACCATTTTCACATAAGAAATTACTGTGTCAACGTTTACCAAATGGTCGGTCCAGCCAACCAGCGCTTCATTTCCAACATTAATGGCTATAGCAATGTCTTTATATTCCTTAGCGAGTTCTATTCCTCTATTTATTTCCGCCAGGTTCTTCGCTTTATGCTCAGCAAGTTTTTCTTCTGGAATTGGCTCATTCAACCACCAGCAGGCTTCGTGATTACTAAGCTCAGCATCCAGCCACATGCCCAGCATCACCTTCATATCAATGTTGTTTTCTTTTATCACCTTAAGCACCATGCTTGAGTTCTCTCCACAATCGTACAGCCTAAGAAGATTAAACATGTTGTTTTGCGTAAGTAGTTTTAAGTCCTCTAGCGTTTCTTCGTAGCTTGGGTTTATTGCTCCATTGCCACGATCGGGATGCTGCCCGGATCTGAAACCAGAATAACTTATGGCCTGATACGTTCCACCCAATAGTTGATCCGGGGTTTGTTGAATCTGTTCATCAGGAGTTGCAGGGACATCCGATTTTTGAACTACTTCTTTTTTGCTCATTTGATTACAACTAATAACAGTAAATATCAATGCAAAGGCTGCAAAGATGTATAAGCTTTGTATATTTAGATACCGGTGTTTCATGGTCGTTCCTTTATAATTGGTATTGTGCTTGTTTGTTTTTTATTCGATACTTTTAATAAGTAATAACCTTGTGCCAGATGAGCCGCACTAATTATTGTTGTGTTGTTTTTGAAATGTCCTTGCAGCAACACTTTCCCATCAACAGATATTATTTCGTAGCTCTGATCGATACGATCCTGTACTTCTACAATTATTTGATCTACGAAAGGGTTTGGATAAACCTGCACCTTCAGATTTTCTGCTTCATAAATGGCAAGCTCAGAACAAGGAAATTCATAGGGTCCACCAGGCGATCCTCCGGGGCATCCGGCAAACCAGCTTTGTGGATCGTTTAAATCCATTAAAGGATTTAACAGTTCAAGTGTTTCGTTTTGTTGATTATCCAACTGTGGCCATGGTGCATCATTATTATAGTTGGCACGGCTAACCATATAAGCATCCTCGTCGAAAACTCTTAAGTAATCATTATTACCAAGTTTCCAATTAAAAGAGCCTATTACATTATTAACTTGCGGATAAGCAGCCAGAAATTTTTCTTTATTGCTGGCAACAATCAGATAGTCGCCTGCTGCCATCACTGTTCCATATGGAATCGTATAGGTGTTCAGGTTGTTTTCATCTTTAACCACCCAGCCAGACAAGTCGAAACTACTCGAGCTTTTATTGTAGAGTTCAAACCAATCGCCCGAATCTATCGATCCATCATCTTGATAATTAATTTCAGAGATTACAATTTTATTCTTGTAGGTTGAAAAACAATAATTGCCACTACCCGGCAAGTTGGCATCAATCCAGCTGTTTCTTTGGGTGATGTAATTTTTTAAATAGGTAATTTCTTCTTCGTAGGTAGCGCCAACAAAGTAGTTTGGCCAAACATATTGTCCGAGTATATTCCATCTCTCGAAATTTCGTTCAATGGCTGGTGCTAAATAAGCTGTCATTGAGTCGATCACCGCCATTATATGATCATCGGAAAGCACTGTTTCACGCAAGTCATTCCAACGG
>JBFHES010000351.1:0-3820 GCA_041584015.1 Bacteroidales bacterium | reverse complement strand
TACCCGATAAACATGATCAGCTTAGTTAATGGTTGGTAAAATAAACTGTCGGCGTCGGCAATGAGATTAAGAATCAAAATCAGGTTATAAACTGAAAATGCTACGATGGTAGCTGCTTTGGGTCGTTTCATAAATAATAATCCGCATAGCAGGTAGATGCCGAAAAATATCACATCAATAGTCATTTCAATATCCTGTAAATTGCTACTGCCGCTAGAGCTTGAATAATAATAGATGCCGGAAATAAGATGAACCATTGCCAGACCAAGCATAATGATCTGATTTCGTTTCATGGTTTTTTTTGCAATTGATTCTACTGATTGGTCAGACTCGTTTAGGTTCGTTTCCTGTTCATTGGTATTCATTCCTGTAGATTGTTAGTTGGTGCACATATCTATTAAAAAAAGCGTGAAAGGTGATGCAGCTATTTGATTGCGTGCTTGTCTCGTTTATGATTATTTAAGACTTCAGTAGCTGCTTGTCGCCCGATTGCTACTAATTCTTCGGCACGATAAAAGTCGAAGGTATTACACGTTTCTCTGGAAACATTGATTAAGATATTGGGTGCATGGTTTTTCATTGATAGCTCAGATATGTGGTGCATCATCAGGCTGATTGTTTCATCGATTAATGAAAAATAGCCCAGTTGCTTTTCATCCGAATGAACGGGATTTATTTTTTGGAGCTGCTCATAAAATTGCCTCATTTTCTGTTTGTACAAGCGCTCCTGCTCCTGTTCTTTTTGCTCTATTTTGGCAGGTGTATACACCGGAATATTCGCATTAACATCAACTGCCACCAGCAGATCGTTGGGTACACGCTGCACGTTTGCAACGGGCAAATTATTCATAACTCCGCCATCAATTAAAAGAGCATTCCCGGCTTTAACGGGTGTAAGAACCGATGGAATTGCAATGGAAGCACGAATGGCATCGTATACACTGCCGCTCGAAAACACCACTTCCTTTTTATGAATGATATCAACAGCTGTGGCAGTAAAGGGGATGCGTAAATCTTCAATATTGGTATCGGCTATAAACTGCTTCATGGTATTTAGCACTTTGTCGCCCTTAATTAATCCGGTAGAACTAAAAGTAAAATCTACAAGCTGAAATACTTTTCTACGATCGAGTGTGAATAGCCAGTTTTTGAGTGCCTGCATTTTTCCAATGGCATAAATACCTCCAACCAGCGATCCCATAGATGTTCCTGCAATAGATGCAATCTCAAATCCGTTTTCTTCCAGCACTTCAATTACACCTATGTGAGCAATTCCTCGAGCGCCGCCACCTGATAATACCAGTGATACTTTTTCTTTCAATAGCTTCGTATTTATGATTCTTGAAATAAAGATATAACAAATGTAGATCAATCGTTTCTGTTAGCGCGAACTTTACGAATAAACAGAATTACAAATGATACTTTGAGTAGAATTCCGCCAGTGGCAATAATCCAGGAAAATGGTTGAGGAAGAAAATGCCGAAGTCCTAAAAACAGAAGCAGGCCAATGAACAACAATACCATCTCATAGCCAGGCTTATATTCTTTGGTGATCATTTTAATAATGATGTAGGCAAGTTTGCACAACACACCTAAAATAATGAGTGATAGCCCAAACGTATTGAACTTAAGCACGTGCATCAGTAGCAGTCCTGCAAGCAGAAAGACTATACCAGCATATAGGATTAGTTTCGATTTCATTTTTTATTGTACAAATCAGCTATTTATGTTCCTGCTTCAATTCTGACGGCTTATTTACGAATGTTCAAAGATAAGCATTCAATTAAGCCAGCACTTACACATTTTGCTTGTTGCCTTTTTGGTGCTGGTATCTTATAGTTATATCTCTACAAAGCGTACCAAATATATATGTGCTTCATGATTGACTTACCAATTTGATTAGCGGAACATAGCGGTTTGATGATTTACCCGTCGAAACAGGAATTTGAGTAGCACATGTCACCTTTTGAAAAATTGATTAGAATGATGTTTACTTTTGCACATTGAAAATAAAATTCCAATGTTCAAGAATATAACAAGCACATTGCTGCTGTTTCTCGCTATAAGCAGCTCGGCTTTCTCAGATGCTACAACTAAACTGATAGTGATTAACGGAACAGTTAAAGACAGCATTAGTGGAGAGGGTTTAGCTTATGCTTCTGTTCAACTTATCATTGCTGGGCAGGCAACACCGATTAGTGGAACTCTAACCGATATTAACGGTTATTACCAGCTTAAGAAAATTCCAAAGGGAAAGTATCAGCTAGTGGCGTCGTACATGGGTTATCAACAAAAAAGTCTTGAAGCCGAGTTACTCGCTAAGCAGCAAATTGATTTTGCCTTATCGAAACGAAAATTTCAACTTGAGGAAATAGAGGTTGTTGGCGAGCAGGAGCTTGTTGAGAAGAGTATTGAAAAGACCACAATTAATGTGGCGAAGGATTTAACACAAAGTAGTGGTTCGGCGCTGGATGTGATGCAAACCTTGCCTTCAGTAGATGTGGATATTGATGGAAATATAAATTATCGTGGTAGCGATCGGGTAATTATTCTGGTGAATGGAGAAAAGTCGGAGATGACGAAATTACTCGATCAAATTCCTTCCGATCAGATTCAAAAGATTGAGTTGATTAATAATCCTTCGGCAAAATACGATGCAGAGGGCATGTCGGGAATTGTTAATATTGTGCTGAAAACGGGCAATAGCCAGAACAGGAAAACTACATTTAAAGTATTGGCCGGTACCCCGGAAACCTATGGCGGGCATATTGGCTACTCAGGTGGCAGTTCTAAATTTGAGTATTTTCTTCGTGGAGGAGCTAATCACAAAACAAAGTTTCAGACCAAAGAACATCTCCGTAAAAACTACGAAAATGTTGATGGCTATGATTATTACCAGTTTGATAGGCAAGATGAAATATTGAATAATGCCTTTGTAAATGCAGGGTACAAATTATACATCAACAAAAAAGCTCAGTTGGGCATGTCTGTGCTAGCTTCAAAAATGTTTAATTCAGCTTCTCGCAAAATTGATTACGAAACGCTGAGTAAAGATGGTAGTACCTTGTTTGAGTCTACCAAGCTTATTGATATTGCAAGAGACAACCGAACAGCAGATGTCAATGCTTTCTATCGTTATAAGTTTAAAAAAGAGAAGCAATTATTGGCCATCAATATGCATTATAGCATGCTGGATCAGTTGCATACACTGGAAAATGAGAGCTATAATGAGGCTATACTAAGCACACCGGATTTACAAAATACCTACTCGGAACAGTTCAATGAGATTGCTGAAATAACACTGGATTATGTGCATCCGATTAGCGATTCAGTAGTGCTCGAATCTGGTTATCATCATAGTCAGAAGGATCTTAATAATGAGTTTAGCGCTAAGCGCTTTAGTGTGAATAATAATAGTTGGGTTGATGAAACGGACTTGGGAAATTCCTTTCAGTATGAGCAGCATATAAATGCGCTGTATATGAATCTGTCAGTGAGTTTAATGGATTTTGATTTACAGGCAGGAATCCGCAGTGAGCATACGCTGAACGCACAAAACTCAATTAATGATAATGGCTATTTAGATTTCTTTCCATCACTGAGCATTGGCTATCAACTTAAAGAGAATCTTAATTTTTTTGCGTCCTATAATCGGCGGATCAATCGGCCAAGTATTAACATGCTGAATCCGTTTACCGATGAGTATGCTGATATCCTGAACATGCATAGAGGTAATCCTGACTTGTTACCTGAGTATGTAAATTCGGTTGAGGTGGGTAACCGATTCATCCATCAGAAATTCTCAGGGTTTATTTCTGTC
>JBFHES010000350.1:0-3824 GCA_041584015.1 Bacteroidales bacterium | reverse complement strand
TGTTTCCTTCAAGTATTATTTTGCTTTTCCTTAATCTACTTCTCGCGTTAAGCATTCAAAGTTTGAATTTCCTGATTAATAGTCAGTCGCTCTTGTTTCTTTTCGGCAATGTGAGCTTCCCTTTCTGCACAGCATTTTCATCCTGATTTATTTGTGCCTCTTTTTTGATTTTGCAATATTTTCGTCCATTCTGTCCTGAAACAGTTTTTATCCTATTAAAAACTTGATAATTTTGGCCCTGCAGATTAATGTCTATGGGATTGGGATTTAGAGCTTTTATATTAGTATTTTTTCTTTTTATATTGAATTCTGTTTGGGCACAAACCTTCGATTATACTAACCTGAGCATTGATGATGGTCTGCCATCTGACGAGGTTTATGATATCCTGCAAGATGACAAGGGCCTTATCTGGATTGCCACCAGCGCCGGGGTATGCAGGTACGATGGCTATACTTTCACCATTTTAAAACCTTTCCCTGATTATAATGATTGCAGTGTCTTGAAGTTGTTTCAGGATGCAGAGAACACCATTTGGTTCACTACATTCAACCAGAAGTTTGGTTTTATACAAAACGATACACTTTTCTTCCACCATTTAAATGATGAGTTTGAACCATATTCGCATATTAATAATGTGTTTGTTGACTCACTAAACCAACTATGGTTAAGCGCTTACAACGGTAAATTATATCGTTCTGATGTGCATCAGCAAAATTTAACACAGCTTGCACAACAAACACATGAGCGATTTACATTGTCCTATGAATTACATAACAATAATTGGATCTATTCTTTTGAAGGAAGGAAACATGACGTGCTGAAAACGGAACAATTGGAAGCCGAACTTAATGTCAATGGATCATGGAATGAATTATCATTTAACAGACCATTGCATAACTTTTACTTTTCAAGATATTGCAAAATAAGCGATGATGAATACCTGGTATCATATGCCCAATATCTTTTCAGGATTAAAAATAACAAGCTGGTTGAAAGCCGGATAATGCATTCATCTAAACCAATTATTAATATCTATAAGGATGCGGATAATAAGGTTTGGATAAGCATAAGTGATAATGGAATTGCATGTTATAATTTATCTGATTTGAAGAAGCCCAGATTTACCTTATTTAAGGAGCAAAGCATTTCTCGGGTTATCATGGATCATGAACGGAACTATTGGTTTTCATCTACCAGCGATGGACTTTACTTCATGCCTTCCATTGGGTTTCGCATACTAACATCAACTTTTAACAAAAAGATATATTCTCTGGCTGCTGTAAATAATTCAATCTACTACACTCAACTAGAGCGTGGCTGCTCGAAAATAGACCTGAATAATATTGATGGTTCTGCACAAAAAGTTGCACTTCCAACAAGCGCATATCGTGAAATCTCTCATGTCTTATCCTTAGATGAACATCTTGTAGTTAACAATACCAAGTACTTTTTCAGAGATACCACCGGACGACAGTTAGTTAAACCAAAACATGAAAATCTTACATACATTGAACATTATGGTGACAGCATCAAGCGAAAGGTTATCTCAGAACTAGAACCATTTGAAAGAGGCACTTTTGGTATTACGAATAAGGGTGACTCCTTGCTGCTAGTTGGAGGGAAAGGCTTTGTGCTTCGCTATGATCTTTCGAATCATGAGATACGTGAAATTAATTTCAAAGAGAAAATAAAATTTACAGCACTTGCGGAGTCGGATACCGGCACCATTTGGCTGGGTGCAGTAGATGGTTTGTATTCTATACAAAACAGCAGGTTAAAAAAGTGGGCAAATGAAGATCGTCTGTTTGCCGGTAGAATTACTTGTATCGATAATTTTAATAATGCTCTAGTTATTGGTACGAACAATGGCCTCTTGTTTAAACGCAATGAAGAATTATTGAAAATAGATTTACAGGATGGCTTAGCCAGTGAAATGATTAAGTGCCTTTACACAGTGAACGATAGTGTTATTTGGGTAGGAACAGACCGCGGACTAGCGAAAATCAACTTCCAAGATTTTGAAACGTTTAGTTATGACATAAGCACTATTTCATACCTTGATGGGCTTCCGGCACACAGTGTTAATGACATAATAATTGTGGCGAATACAGTTTATCTTGCCACTGAAAATGGAGTTGTTCAATTTCACCCGGAGGAGCTTAACGTAAGTAGAATTATTCCTAAGGCGCGCATTGAAGCCTTATATGTTAACGATGAACTAAGAACCAACTTCCAATCAGCCGAATTTAAATCTAAGGAAAATAACATACAAATTGATTTTAAAGCCATAGCTTACGTACGACAAGGTAAAGTTGTGTATCGTTATTTATTAAAGGGGCTTGATAAGCACGAAATTAATACAAAAGGTATGATTGCGCGCTATGCCGATCTGGCACCTGGGAATTATACCTTTCAGGTGAGTGCCTCCTACGATGGTGTGAATTATAGTAAACCCAGCGAAATTAGCTTTACCATCAAGAAGCATATTAGTCAAACACTTGCATTCGTAATTATATTTTGGTTAGTGGTTGCAGCCTTTATTATTTTTCTGATTGTGTACTTACTTAGTGCCCAACGGCGAAAAGATGAGCTAAAACGGAACATGCTTCTGGCAGAACAAAAAGCATTAAGAATGCAGATTAATCCGCATTTCTTCTTTAATTCCTTAACCTCCATTCAGCAGTACATGCTAAAGAACGACAGAAGTATGGCGCAAAACTCCATTAGTGAATTTGCGCAACTCATTCGTCTGGTGCTCGAAAATTCCAAGTCAAACTTTGTTGCTTTAAAAAATGAGCTGGAGCTAATAAAAAAGTACCTGGAGGTAGAAAAGCGCAGGTTTACTGATAAGCTCGACTTTGAAATTAATATTGACCAAGAAATTAATACTCAGAAAATAAGTATTCCGCCTTTACTCTTGCAGCCGATAATTGAGAATGGTATTTGGCACGGATTAATGCCGCTTGAGAAAGGAGGGAAGATTAGCATCCGCTTTATGCTGCACGATACCGAAAATCAATTGTTGTTATGCGAGATTATTGACAACGGAATTGGGCGTAAAAAGTCCACAGCTCTAAACCAGAGCAGAAGTATTTTTCATAAATCAACCGGACTGAAAAACCTGGATGAACGAATTGAGTTGATGAATGAATCGTACCGTACAAATATGAAAATTGAGTTTAACGACCTGTATCCTGATCAGGAAAATACAGGTACCAGAGTGTTATTTTATATATATTACATGAAGGAATAGATTAACTAGCAGATAGAATGTCTGAGAGATTTAATTTATAATTCGTTTGAAAGCTTTATCAGCTTTGCGCTCAGATCCGGATCTGCCATATCTTTATCCAATGGAAACATCGGACGAACAATATTTTTGTAGCCTAACCTTTCAAGATCTTGATCAACACCACCAGGTGTTTGCGCCATAACCCAACCTGCACGCATGTTGTACAGTTCTGGAACTAAGTAGCCTATTTTTACCACAACAATATCACTCTCCCTTGGATTTAAACCAAGATGGGTAAAGTCAAACTCTTTATGATAGGGCTTTCGCTTATTAGTTACAATCACCTTAACACTGCCTACCTGCACAACAACTTCTGTTTCGGCATGCTTGTCTCCATGTTCAATTGTTAGTATGGTGCCTTCCAACATTACCGGCGGAGCGAATCGATTGTCCACTTTAGCACCGGCTACTGCTTTAATTGATGCACCAACTCCAAGCTCAATGGCTTTTGCTACAAAATCGGGTCCGGGTATGGATGCATAAATAAGCGACGGTCCATCAGCCTTTTTAAATTCTTTTCTTTTCAGAATT
>JBFHES010000349.1:0-3870 GCA_041584015.1 Bacteroidales bacterium | reverse complement strand
TTCGGACACGTAAAAGCAATGTTCAACGAGCGTGGAAAGAAAATCACCAAAGCAGGCCCTGCAACTCCGGTGCTGATTCTGGGATTAAATGGCGCACCTCAGGCAGGTGACAAGTTTAATGTTATGAGCAGTGAACGTGAAGCAAGAGAAATTGCTAACAAGCGTGAGCAGTTGATTCGTGAGCAAGGACTTAGAACTAAGAAGCACATTACTCTTGATGAGATTGGAAGACGAATTGCCATTGGTAATTTCCAGGAACTGAATGTAATTGTGAAAGGTGACGTGGATGGTTCTGTTGAAGCATTGGCAGATTCATTAATCAAGTTATCTACCGAAGAAATTCAGGTGAATGTGAAGCACAAAGCTGTTGGTCAAATTTCTGAAAGTGATGTTCTACTTGCTGCTGCCTCTGATGCAATTATCATTGGTTTCCAGGTACGTCCATCGTTAAGTGCACGTAAGCTTGCCGAGAAAGAAGAAATTGACATCAGACTCTATTCAATCATCTACGATACCATTAACGAGATGAAGGCTGCAATGGAAGGTATGCTTTCACCTGAGATTAAAGAGGAGATTGTTGCAACACTTGAAATCAGAGAGGTATTCAATATTACAAAGGTTGGAACAATTGCGGGTTGTATTGTACGTGATGGTAAGATACATAGAAATACCAAAGTACGTATCATTCGCGACGGTATTGTTATTCACTCTGGTGAGCTTGGTTCATTGAAACGCTTTAAGGATGATGTGAAAGAAGTAGCCAGCGGTTACGAATGTGGATTGAACGTAATGCGTTTTAATGATATGAAAGAAGGCGATATCATTGAAGGATACAAATTAGTAGAAGTTAAGAAGACACTATAATAAGGCAGTCGATTGGCTGTTAAAAAGAAACCCCAATAAGCAGTGCTTATTGGGGTTTCTTTTTGCGATAAAAGCTGGAATTACCCGCCGCTCATTAAATGCAATACGTCAACTTTGTCTCCATCTTTAAGTGCAACCTCACCGCGCTGATCCTTTTTTACCAATTCATTATTTACCCGGGTAACCAACATCTTAAAAGTAAAATTCTTTAAAACAATTAATTCGGCCAGGGTCATTTGCTCCTGATCAAAATGCTCTGTATTATTATTTAGTAGTAACTGCATCCTATTTTACATTTTTCATTTCACCTAAAAGTAATTCAAGCACTTTATTTGCTTGCATCATTGCAACAATTCCAACACGTGGTGCTAAAGGAGGCAAATTATCTGAGACCTCCAACTGCTGATCTCCACAAATGTAAAGATTTTCACTTTGCACCGTTTTCAGGGTATTATTCAATCCCCATCCAGCCATACCAGAACCAACCACCAAAGGCGTCCCTGGCATTTCATCCAGCACAGCTTCAATAATCATCTGTTTCATCTCTGGTTTATCAAACGCTTCAACAATTACATCACAATCCTTAAAAACTGAGCTGATATGATGATATTCCAATTTAACCGCCAACGGTGTTATCTTTAGCTCCGGATATACCTGGAGCACATTCTCCTTTAAAGCCAGTACTTTCTTTTTTCCTAACTGATGATGGAAATAATATTGGCGATTTAAATTACTAAAATCAATTACATCGAAATCGGCAACCACAAGGTTACCAACACCTGTGCGTGCAAGAGCCATTGCACAGTTAGATCCAAGTCCTCCTGCACCAGCTATTCCAACTTTCTTATCCTTTAGTATCTCTTTAATTTGATCGAAGGTCATTGCGTGCTATTTGTTTATTCTGATCGGTAAATTAAATAAAAACTTTTGTTCCTAATACCTTAAAATGTTGTGTACCTCCTCCTCCGGCAACAATCTTAAGAAGCTCAAGATCATCCTTGGCAAAGGTCATCCCGAACGCATTTGTAATATTAAAAGCCTGCATGAAATCGGCATCAATAATCGCCGATGGTCCTAATAAAAACAAGTCACATTCGTGAATCTTCTCCTTAACAATCGCAACATATGTTTTGTTGAAAATGGTGGTAGCAGTTGTTACAATACAATCTGCCTGTTGTAGTGCTAAAACCTGATTTTCCATCGGCTCAAGGTCCTCAGATTGTTTGCCATGATCAAACACCTTAGCAGCTATCCCTCTCTCGTTCAACTTCTTTACAAGCGGCCGAATGTACCCAATAATTACAATCGACTTATACTTAGAAAAATCAATGGCATCATAAATATCCAGATGCTCCTTATTAACTTTATGATAATTTAGGAGAGCGCCGTAATAAGCAGATAAATACAAACGATGGTGTAGGTTATCAAAATCTATCTCATCATACGACAATATGTGCTGATGATCAACTCCGTTTACCCCTGAGCAAAGACCAATATTTCCATTTTGTAATACCACCGCTGTATAGATTGCTCCGGGCACCAATAACTTCACAATTGTCTGGTCGTAGCCGTGTTTATTAAACAGATAGATAATGGGATCAATGTATTGATGCATAGCTTTCGGTTTCTCAATTTGTAGCTTTAAATTTAATCAAATACATGTAAATCAAATATAGCAGAATACCTTCTTAAAAAGAACCTTTCTAAATAGAATCTAACGAAAAGCCACTACCACCTTTTATACTGATAATATGCATCTTAAGACGACATGCAAATATCTGCATATTGATATATAACATGATGAATGTTCTTTACTAAGAACTTTGGAATGAATATTTTTACCCCTCTAATTTAGATAATAACACTTTAGAATATGACTATGCAAGTTGAAGAAATTAAAAACGCTCACAAACTCTTAAACGAGTGGAAGTACAACTGGACTCCGCTTGAGAAAGGTTATTCTGACAAAACACTTTATATCAATGTAGGCGACAACCGCATCGAAGAAAAAGCTGTTCCTGCCCAAATGAAAGAAAAGTTCATTGGTGGCCGTGGATACGGTTTAAAAATGCTTTGGGATGCAACTACTCCAACTACAAAGTGGAACGATCCTGAGAACGAGATCAACATCTCATCAGGCCCGATTGGTGGTATTACACAATACTCAGGTACGGGTAAAGCTATCTGCGTTTCTATCTCTCCACAAACCGACATTCCTGTGGATAGTAATGTTGGTGGTTTCTTTGGCCCATTCTTAAAGTTTGCCGGTTTCGATGCAATTGAATTACAAGGTAAGGCTGACAAAGAAGTGATCATCTACATTGACGGTGTTAACCATAAAGTTGAAATCTTTGAAGCTCCGCTTGAGTCTATCGACAGTCATGTTATTGCTGAAGAGCTAACAGATATGTTTGCTGACGACGAGAAGGACAAGAAAAATATTGGTATCGTTGCTGCTGGTGAAGCTGCTGACCATTCATTAATCGGAATGCTAAACTTTACTTTTTATGATGTAAAGCGTAAGAAGATTCGTTTAAAGCAAGCTGGTCGTGGTGGAATCGGGACTGTTTTCAGAGACAAAAAAATTAAAGCAATTGTTTGTAAGATACCTGGCGTAAAAGGACATTTAAATAATGTTGTTGACATGCCTGCTATTATGGAGCGTGGAAAACGTTTCAATCGTGAGATGCGCGAATTAGATGATTCTCAATGCGAAATGAAATCAAAAGGTACTGCTCACCTTACAGGAATTATGAACGACTATAATTTGCTTCCTGTAAACAACTTTAAGTTTGGTGCACACGAAGATTCAAAATACATTACCGGCGAAGTTTGGAAATCATACTTTACACAAGGTGTTCCTGATGGCTGTTGGATTGGTTGTAACATGTCATGTGCAAAAGGTGTTGACGATTTCTTATTGAAATCAGGACCATATGCTGGCGACAAAGTAATTGTTGACGGACCAGAGTATGAAACATCTTCATCTCTAGGTTCTATCATGGG
>JBFHES010000348.1:0-3927 GCA_041584015.1 Bacteroidales bacterium | reverse complement strand
TTATACCCCACTCCATTGTTGGAAAATACGGAATTTACAATTTGGATATTTTGATAGAGCTCCTCGCCTTTCAAATTAATATCCATTCCACAATTCCATGCACTATTCCAATTAGGTGATGATCCATTGTCACTAATCGTGCAATTATCAAATATTGCATCGGATAACTTTTCAATGTATAATCCCTTATAGTCATTTAAATTGAAGTCTGTACCTGTTACAGTTACATTTGTAAAATTACTGCCTCCAGGTCCCCAGTCACCTTGCTTCGCCATATACCAACCATGGTCACAATTATTAAATGCACAGTTGAGAACTACGAGATGGTCCACATTAGAAGCCGTAGAGATCTTTAGCCCAACTTCATTCTCAACAAAAGTTGGGCTACTGCCTATCACGTAGACATTATCAAGCTCAATAAATGAAACACTTGAAAGGTTAAAACCATAAACTCCTTGAGGTTCAATTCGGAGATCTTTTACTAAAAGAGGATCTGCTGCTGACAAACCAGATGCACTAATAGTAACAACATGTGAATTGTTAGTGATAATGGTTCCACTACTACTGCTTCCCGCACCAATTATTGTTAAGCGTTTATCAAGGTTTATACTCTCGATATAGGTTCCCGCAGCAATATTAATCACATCTCCAGGACTAGCGGCATTAATTGCTTGCTGAATCGTATAATTATTGACGCCTGGTACGTCAATCGTGATTGCCTTTATACCAAAAGAGGTAAAGAGCAAAATCAACAAAAATAGTAGTGTTTTTCTCATGGCTAAATTTTTTAGTTATTAGAAATATTTATAGTGTCATTTGTTTAATTCGTATTTCGTAATTATTTATATTGAAGAGGATTGATCCGTTCCAGTAGCCCTGGCAATGCATGTATGATGTCTGTGCTTTGGGAAAATCGCTTGCTAAGTAGTTATGGAGGATTTGTATAATGTGCACTGTCTTTGCATGATCCGCAATCAAAACGAAATCAACGATGGTCAAAGGTGAAATTTCATCCTTGCTTATAGCTCCAATTTCGTCGAAAAATCGCTTAATGTTAAAGGTTTGTACCATAACGATTAATTATGTTTGATTGAAAACATGCTCTAAATTCCTTGGTCGAATGTGAAGCATTGCTTTTAAAAAAATAGATTAAACTCCTTTCGATATAAAATTCCGAAAGTTTAAGCAAACCAGAAATACCAAGATATCCTTAGGTTTTATGTGAAAGTAGGTAGGACTAACTAGTAGGCAATCTACGTAGTGCTATCAGATGTATTATTAAAGTTCGTGTCGTACAAATAAAAAATCTACTTATCATTTTTATAAATTATATGACAAATACTTATTTAGCAGCTAGCTTCATTTTGGGTTGCTGTATCTTGATTATTTACGGCTAAATCAGCTACCCTTAAAAAGGGTTGTAGAGTCGGAATACTAATTTTTCGTATCTATATCATGAGATAAGATGTCCAAGAAAACATCTCAAGAACAAGGGCAATAACGGTTATAATAATTAAGTAAGGATTAAATAGTAACTAGTTTATGACGCAAGGCGTATCTAATTAATTCGGAGGCATTCTTCAATTTTAGTTTTTTAAGAATATTAGCGCGATGCACCTCTACAGTACGTTTACTTATAAATAATTTTTCAGCAATATCACTTGACCTCGCACCAACAGCCACCAGCTTAATAATTTCCTTTTCTCTGCAGGTTAGTATTTCCGTCGATCGTAGAACAGCTTTATTGGTTGCAGCTGCAATCAGATAGGGTGTAACCAATTCTGCAATATCAGACTTAAACCAGGTACCACCATTGGCTATGCATTTTATAGCCTCAATTACTTCGCTGGTTTCGGTCTCTTTGGATAAATATCCCTTTATTCCAGCTTGAATGGCGTCAAATACATGTTCTTTGTCATGATACAAGCTCAACATTAGAATACCAATACTTGGTTTAAGTTTTATCAGTTCCCTAGCTGCAAAAACACCATTAAAATTTGGCATTTCATAGTCCAGCACAACTATGTCGAAATCTGTTTTGGTAGCTTTTAAAATAGCCTGCTGTCCATTCTTGGCCTCATCAATAAGACCAATGGAGGCATCTTGTGATAGAATGAATTTTAAACCATCACGAACAATGTGATGATCATCGACGAGTAACACGTTAATTGCCATAGTAAGTCCTTTAGTTTCGCTTATCCAAAGATCAGTATTAATATTTAGAATATGAATAGTTGTTTATACTTAATGTTGATTACCATAATTGTAGCTAAGCATTACTTATAAAGACCGGGTAAATTGATTCATTTTAAATATTCTATTGATTAGTCATTCTATTAATTGTTTAGTAACAATGTGCAGACGGAGAGAGCAGCACAATGCTTTACCTTCACGCAGGACAGTTGCAGAAAAATAACAACATGCTTAATTTATAGGTAAGCTCAAAACTATCTGAAAGTTATGCACTCTATTAATAGAAATCTCCAACTTAGCTCCAATAAGGGTCGCACGTTTCTGCATGAATTTAAGTCCATTGCCACTGGTGGAGCTTGCACCTGAGCCGAGCAACCCGTTATTGCAAATTTTAAGGTCGAGACTTTGATTCACTTTGTAAAACTGCACCGTGACTTCTGAGGCTAAAGAGTGCTTAATAATATTGGTCATTGCTTCTTCAAAAATTCTAAAAACACTATTGCGTTTATCGCTTGGTATTAAATGGAATACATCTTCTATATTTTTATTTACATCAATATTTCGTATTTGCTCAAACTCGCTCAACAAACCCATTACCATTTCCTTTAAATTTATATCAAATTCACATGGTCTTTTTAAATTATTGGAATAAAGCCTAATTTCCTTCATAAGCCGCAAATGTGAATTAAGCGCGTTTTTTAAGTCAAAGTTAATTTCAGGCGTGCTGTTCATAATTAAACAACGCTCAATCCTTAGTTTATTCGAAACGGTTAAATTACCGATGTGATCATGCAAGTCGCTATAGATTCGTCTTCTTTCAACTGATTTCCCATGCATGATTTCGTGCTGTTTAATCTCTTTGGCAATTTGCTTCTCCTTACTTACATCTCGTCCAATTCCAACAAACGACTTAGGTTTATGATCATCATCTTG
Organism: Bacteroidales bacterium; assembly: GCA_041584015.1. Lineage (GTDB taxonomy): Bacteria > Bacteroidota > Bacteroidia > Bacteroidales > M50B96 > JBFHES01. The sequence goes on along the minus strand of JBFHES010000348.1, from coordinate 801 downwards.
CAACATTTTTATAGACCAGGAGATTGAGCGGGAAGCCAATGGAGATTTAATTCGCAGGTTAAACGAGCAAGCATAAGGAGGAGCAATAACCTTTTTTACAGCTTTGACAAGAATATCCTGATCTTCTCTAATTACCAATTTTCGAAAATCTAGGTTTAGAACCTTATCCTCCTTAATGCCAATAACTTTCATAAATGAAGGACTTACATATATAATCTTTCCATTCAAACCAACTTCAACAATGAAGTCCGTCTGATTTTCAACCAACAATCGGTATTGCTTCTCCCGCTGTATTAGTCGATCCTCTGTTTGTTTGCGTTTGGATACGTCTCTGACAATCGCCCACATGCCTATGGCTTGTCCAGCATCATCCTTAACAAGTTTTGTTCGTAATTCTACGGGGATAATCGTTCCATCTTTGCGTCGGTATTCTTTCTCATATACATCTGAATGTCCATTTTTTAATACCTGATTATTCACAATATCTAATTCAAACGCATGCCATTTACCTGGAGTAATCTCTTGATAAGTTAGTTTATAAATTTCCTCTTCTGAGTAGGCAATCATTTCCCTGAAAACCTTATTAAATTCTACAATCATACCTTGCATATCAACAAGTGCGAAACCATCCATCATTGATTCGTACAATTTTTCATACAAATTACCTTCTACAAAGAATGGTATCGTTTCCTCCCTGGACGTAACATTTAAAGAGTTTACTGAAGATGATTTCTCCTGATCCGTTAAAAGCATCATTACCGTAATTTCTCCGCTAAGCGATGTATTCTGATAGGCAAAATC
>JBFHES010000347.1:0-3936 GCA_041584015.1 Bacteroidales bacterium | reverse complement strand
GAGATGTTCCCGGTATAAAACACCGCAATTACAAGCACAGCACCTAAATCATCGATGATTGCAAAAGCCGTTAAGAATATTTTCAAACTTAAGGGCACCCTTTTACCCAGCAGTTTAATAATGGCCAGGGTAAATGCAATATCTGTTGCCATAGAGATTGCCCAGCCATCCTTGGTTTCAGCATTTCCATTTAAGATAAGAAACATGGATAATGGCACGATCATTCCGCCAATGGCAGCAAAAATTGGTAAAGATGCTTTCTTAAGTGAATTCAACTCACCAATGAGAATTTCCCGCTTAATCTCTAATCCTATTAGAAAAAAGAAAATTGCCATTAGCCCATCATTAATCCAAAGGATTAATGGCTTAACCAACTCAAAGTTGTCAGATTTAATACCAATCTCATATTCCCAAATACCGCCAAAATATTCGCGGATTGGAGAATTAGACAGCACCAATGCAATGATCATTGCAAAAAAGAGAAGTATTCCACTGAAACTCTCAGCTTGAATAAACTTTTGTATAGGGCTTAAAAAATTGTTGTTCTTCATAAAGTCAAATAATCGAGTTTCAAACTAGTTTGAACAAATCATTAGACTACTAAACAAAAAACTACGGAAATGTTTTAATTGAACGAAACTATTTAAGATTTACTAACATATGTAGCTATTAAAATTCACTCTTAACAAATGCTTCATCTCATTAAATAGTTAAGCCAATAACGCAGCCCTTGTGGTTCTGTGATTAGCAGAAGTGCACGGAAGCAGTTAACTATTCGCCATGCACATCAAAGTAATCATTCAGGGTTTTCAATGTTGTTTCATTGGTTTCTAAATCGTGAAGCACCTCACCTTTGTGTAGCACAGAAATGCGTTTACATACGCTTAATATGTGCGTTAAATCATGACTAGAAATAAGCAAGGTTACTTTCTTCTCTTCGTTCATCTTATTTAAAAGATTTATCAATCGAATATTGGTAGATGGATCCAGGTTGGCAAAAGGCTCATCTAGAATAATCAACTCGGGCTCTGCAATAAAGGCTGCAGCAATTCCTACTTTCTTTTGATTTCCCTTAGACAGATCGCGAATATATTTCTTCTTACCCAATATTTCATCGTTAAAGAACTCTCGGAAATTCTCTATAAATTCTACGATATCATCCTTTGACAATCCATGCAGATTACCTACAAAGCTAAAGTACTCTTCGGGTGTCATATAATCAATCAGGAATCCTTCATCGAGGTATGAACCTGTATACTGTTTCCATGTCTCGGTTTCGAGCACGTTCTCATCTTTCGATATCACCTGCCCCTCGTTAGGTCTTACCAGGTCTAGTATCATCCTGAAGAGTGTGGTTTTCCCAGCACCGTTATTACCAACTAAGCCCCAAGTCTGACCCTTTTCAATTTTAAGTTCCGGGATATTTACCACGGTTGTTCCGCTGTAACTTTTTACAAGTTTTTCTATATGTATCATGATCTTTTATTTTCTAATTAATATTTCTCGCTAAAGTCTATCCTTGTCTGAAACCTTCTGCAATTTTATATTTAACCGTTTGTAATCGTTTTGAGAGTTGCTTCAACCATATTTTAGTAAAAAGAAGGTTTACAAGCCCAACAATTCCAACGGCTATAATTCCGGTTTCATTATCGGTAAAAAAGCTAATTGGCCAGTAAATCATTATGGGCAATATTAACATTGGCAGCATGGCCAGAAATTGTGCTCCGGTCATTCCCTCCCAATTAAAGGCATGCCCTTTACTTAGGTCGATACGCTTGGGCCCAACCGTGGCAAAATACATAACCACAAACGAGTTAACACCTATATTATAAAGATATGTGCAAAAGTTAATGAGCAAGGCGTGCGTTCCAAAATAGACGTATGGAATAGTTAATAAAAAGGTGACGGTGCAAAACACAAAAAACAGCCAGTATTTTGATCGAAAGAAATTATAGGAATCAAAATTCAAGGTGAGCAATCCATCAAAGAAATTGCTGTACCATGATAGCAGGAAGTTTCCAAAACTCATCATGAATAAACCCGACATAAAAATCCCCCCGAATAAATACATGCCCCAACTTTCATCATAGGCTGATGAAGTGTAAAAGAATAGTCCGTACGCCACAAATACAACAGCCATAATAGCCAAGGATCGGGTACGCTTATGCCTAAAGATTAAACGGATATCCATGAGCAACATCTGGCCTATCTGCCCATATTTCTCTAAAAAGATGAATCGCTTGCTTGTTTGTGTCTGAGATTTCTTGCTGTATGCTAATTCCTCTGGATAAGTATGTTCATAGAAATAGCGATAGTTAAGCCAATAAACAAAGGCCAGTATGGCTGCGGGCACTATTAAAGCAAAAGGTGAGCTTACAAAGTACTCGAAAATATTTGTCGAGAAAGCGTCGATGGAAATAACATCATAACGATTCAGAATTAACAAAACGCCAATTAACAATGCAAAAGCTATTGGGATCATTGGTTTATCATGTATCTGTTTCTTAAAATAGATGTTGGTGTAATTAATTGTTAGTTCAATTAACATCATCCCAATAAGGAAAGTCAAACCAGAAACAAATCCCTCGAAGTAGCCAATTAGGTTAATGGAAATGGGCAGAAACAGAATAAGCGCCAGAAAGTTAAAAACCGAGAATTTCGATTTTAACAGGAAGAAATGCACAATTCGCTTTTTATTTATTGGTAAGTGTAAGTAAGGCTCTATTTTCATTACCGGAACACCTTGTACTAAAAATCGCATCAATAAATTAATCAACACGTAAAAAATTAAAAAGCCATTAAAGAGCTTTATGGGGTCTTCTTCCGGACGAACCTCCTGTAAGATAGGCCTGATGAGAAAGCCCAGCCCTAATAATTGTACCACCATTAAAACGATAAAGAAACCAATGACAATGTTAATTATCAGGTTCTTTTGAAAGATAGGAGATCGTAAAGATTCCTTCCATTGATGCGAAATAAGCCACTTAATCATAGTTGTATATTTTGAAGAGCAATTTAATGATTTCATCCAAGAATAAGAACTATGCTAAACATTACAGGCAAATGAAAATAATCTTAAAGATAACGACCTGATGAAAGTTAATAAAGCAAACGTTTTGAAGTATTGTATTTAAAGTGAATCAACCACATTCACTTAGCAACCATATTACATAGTGATTAAACCTAGTCATAAAAAACTAAACAATAATTGCTTTTCCCGAGCAACTATTTCAATGGTACGAATGTCTATAATCTAACAACCGTGACTATTCAAAAATGGAATAAAGTTTATATTACTAACTTAAAACACATACTATGAATAATTTAAGCAAAACATTAATCAGCTGCCTGGTGCTGCTGATGATCACATCAAGTACCAAGCAGCTTTCTGCTTGCACATCACAAGCAGGAATTATGTCAACAGATACACTTCATGTATGTGCATTTGATGCTGTATCATCAGCAATGCTCAACGATGCATCTGGGAATCCGACCTATACGCTTGATGCCAACGACGGAATAAATTATGCGCTACACACCGCTTCTGACAGCATTTTAGGAACCGTTATAAGCATTAATGCAACAGGGCAGTTTGTGTTCCAACCTGGAACCATGTCTTATGGTCAGGTTTATTACATATCACCAGTAATTGGAAATAACATTGGAACTTTTTCTAATCCAATTGTCGACCTAACCGACATGTGTTTATCTGTTGGAGCAGGAACGCCTGTAATATGGTACGAATATCCAACTGCTGATGCAGGTATAAATATGGATGTTTGCGGATTAAACGTTCAATTAGATGCCACCATTCCAACGATTGGAACCGGACAGTGGACCGCGATCACAACAAGCGGAGTCAATTGGATTGGGTCAATTAACTCAAACAATCCAGCATTGAATATTCCTAATTTTGATACCAATGCAACTGGTTGT
>JBFHES010000346.1:0-3956 GCA_041584015.1 Bacteroidales bacterium | reverse complement strand
TTCAATAACCTTAAAACGATTTAAAATGATGACCAAAACCAAATCAAAGAAAGTTAGACTAATTTCATTAACACTACTAATTCCCCTTATTGCAGCATTAACCCTATCCTTTGGCGATGTTACGAAAATTCCATTCATCGATTTGCCGGTAAGCTCAAATGATTCCACCAATACTGCTGCATGGAAAACAAAGTACGACCATGTTCCAAAGAATCACGAAATTGGTTCTATAGTTAATGAAAACGAACTGTTGCTTGATACAACAGACTTGCGTTACGACAATTCATTGTTTTTCACTAAAGGCGATACATCTATTACTGCCAGACCTTTAAGCGCAGGTATACAAACTGTTGAAACCATGATTGGTAATCTGGAAAATGGCAAGTTATACCTATATGCCATTAATGGAATGTTGAGCATTAACGGAGAATATTACAGCGCCGGGCTAATAAAATTTAAATTCTCGAAGCCGGAAATATATGAACTTAAAGGAAACGTAAAGAAAATTGACCGAAGTGAATATGGTTTTAACCAACCTTCAATTTTTCCAGTTGTCAAGGGAGAGAAAGTTAAAGTTGCTACCGGATATGGTAAGCGTACGCATCCAATATACAAAATTGAGAAAATGCACAATGGTGTTGATATTACAGCTCCCCTGGGTACCGATGTACTTGCCGCTGCCGATGGCGTAATTAAGAAAGTTGACCAATCGACAACAGGCTATGGACACATGATAATTATCGATCATGACATACTGTTCTCGAGTATGTATGCCCACCTCGACACACAATTTGTAAAAGTTGGCGATCGTGTTAAATGCGGCGAGATTATCGGACAAGTTGGGAACACAGGCATGTCAACCGCACCACACCTCCACTACGAAATAAAAAAGAATGGCGTTCATGTAGATCCGGCAGCGTATTTTGAGTAAAGCTTAAACATAATTCATATGATGTAATAAAGCCGTCGCATTTGAATGAGACGGCTTTACTATTTTGTTAAAATTAAATGAGCTATCCGCATTTTTTGCTTAAATTTACTTTCAACTGCTTTTTATTATTCCGCAATTAATCGCTACAACGATGAAAATCCTTACACCACTAGTTTTATCTATTGTTTGTTTCTTTTTAAGTACAGCGCCTATTTTTTCATTCCCACAGTTGAACAGTAATGATTTACTGCAAGAAAACTCGAATAAGGCCTTTGGTGATACAATTGCTTTCGATGATTTTTCATCCGGAGGTCCGGCTACGGGAGACTTACCTAGTGGATGGTCCTCTGTTGATGTAGATGCCGCGGGTAACAATTTCACATGGCACTGGACCAACACAGGACCTACCGGATCCTATGGTAGTGATCCTTTTCAATCCGCTTCAAGTAACAATGGCTGGATAATGATAGATTCGGATGGATATGGTCAGGGTTCCTATAACTCATACATTTATTCACCTATTTATGATTGTTCTGCCTATCTTACTATTGGCGTAAGTTTTCAGGAATATTATCGCAAGTGGGGTAATGAGGCTTCGAACCCATACGGGAATAACAATACCTATCTGGGAGTTTCAATCGATAGCGGTCTAACATGGACAGAAATTGAGCTTCATGAATTCTTCCAAATGGGCAGCTTTAGCCTGAACCCAGAGGAGTGTAAGATAAACATCTCACATTTGGCTGCCAGTGCACCAGCTGTTCAATTCTATTTCCGCATGCAAGGCTATTGGGATTATTGGTGGCAGATTGATAATTTTCTGCTGTATGAATATCAATCAAGCGATCTTGCTCATCAGCACAATTATGTTTCATCTGTAGTGTATGACTCAACTAACGCCTATACTTCCTACGGATACTACTCACAGCTTCCGGTAAATCAGCTCACGCCTATGCGCTTTCATTCACAGGTAGAAAACATCGGCATCAATCCATTTACTAATCTTATGGTTCAATATGAGGTTTCAAAAAACGGCACCAATATCTTCATGGATTATAGCGATAGTATAAATTCTAATCCAGGTGATACCAGTCTCCTTTTCTCCGGTATTTTTAACGACACAACAGCTGGCAAATTCCAATTAACCTCGGTTATGAGCCATACAGAGATTGATCACATTCCACAAAACAATGTAATGCCTCCAATAAGCTGGCAGGTAAATAACAACCATGTAATGGCCCGAGATAAAGAGTACAGCTCATTTAATAACTATACTGTTTACATGGATCCTGATATTGTAAATGGTGTTAAATACCACATCACCACATTCGATAAAATGCAATCAGTTTCTGTTTTTATTGATGCCCGAACATATCCTAGTCTAAAAATTAAAGCACAAGTGTTTAGTGAAGAACAAGACAGTCTATCGCTACTTATTGAATCTGCAGAACATGAAATAGCCGTTGAAGATTTAGGCACCTGGATAACTTTACCTTTAAATGCAATTGATCCATCAGACAAGGATTTATATGCAGGAACAAATTATGTAGTTGGTGTTATTACTCCAGAAGCTTCTTATGGTCACGTTGTTATTGGATATGATTACTCATACAAACAGGATGTTCCAGTAGCCGGATGCTATGACAGTATCTGGACCGATATGGACAGCATCCCAATGATAAGGTTCAATCTTGACGGAGCCATTGAGCCCCCTATTTTTGAAGAAGGACCACTAGAGCTAGAGTGGGGTGGATTTTTCATTGTATGCGGTTCTGTAAACGAAACAGTCATTTATTCTCTGGATTTTCAGGTAACTGATCCCAATGGGCTTCCAGTAACAATTGAACCCTTAACGTTACCTTATTTTGTAAGTTCATTTTGGGACCAAGGAAATGGCACCTACACCTTAACGTTTCATATTACACCTGATGATATTTCAGAATTCAGAATATATCATTGTGAGATTAAGGCCTCCAACGGCATTTCTGAAAACATACGATGCTATAATATGATGGTGCTGCAAGAATATGGTTGCACTCCCTGGACTGACCTCTCCGTAGAAACAGTAACTGAGATGATTAATATATTCCCAAATCCATCGGTAGGTTTGTTACATATTGAAAACGCATCAGGAGCTGCCATAAGCATTTATAATACCGAAGGGAAAGCCATAAAGCAGCTGCTCATTGAATCGGAGCATGAAGCCATAGATTTAAGTGCATACGAAAATGGCATTTATTTCATTAATGTTATAATGCATGAAACAGCCATTACCCGCAAGATAAGTTTGATTAAGTAATTGATAGCAGCTCTTTTTTAGTAGCGCTCAATTTCATCAATGGTAATATAATTTATTAATGCGCATTCTCTGTCCGTGTGCCAATTGAGCTTTACAGCAAAAGGATAAGTAACTTCGGATAAATCGATATTGGCGGCTTCCGGAAGCACCTCAAAGCGATAATCAATACCATCGTCATCTATTACAATAACAAAACCTCCACAACAGGCGCACATTGCAACATCGGCTCCCATTATAACAGCAGTTGACTCGTAAATGGTTTCATCCTCATCATCAGATTGGCAAGCTGCAACTACCACCACTATGCCTAGCATAAAGTAAATAATATAATTTTTCATATGTAATTGATGAAGAAACTAGCGATTAGTTGCGTTGCTTATCAATAATATGCTTTGCTCGTAATAAGTAAATCGCAACGCCCCCTATTTTTTGTAGAGCAACTCCAATCGCTTGATAATTCCCAAAGAGAGCGATACGGAAAATATCGACATAGCTACAATAGCAGCTACATACCCTGTCATAGCTTCAATAGAAAAAAGGGTTTGAACTAAATTATCAAAGCTTTCAATATGCATTAAATTCATCAGTAAGCTGCCAACAAAGCCTGCAATTGCAAATGCAACTACGTTTTGAAAAAAGAAGAATTGCCTTTTCGCTGAAATCCTTTTCCAGAGCACGAGTTCAATAAACTGTCGATTAATTTTATAATTCTCCATAAAGACATAA